>JBDLIP010000067.1 GCA_039714795.1 Pseudomonadota bacterium
CGAATAGGCCTTTGAAAGGCTTGAGCCGTATGCGGTGAAAGTCGCACGTACGGTTCTTAAGGGAGCCGGGGCCGGTAACGGTCTCGGCTTACCTGACTGCGGTGCCTTTTACACCTTGCCTGCCACGCTTACTCTTGGAGACTAGCCGCATTTTTTTGTAAACGCAAGCATAAAATTTTAAAAAAATTTTGCATAAAAAGTCCTTTGTAATCAGTTTGTTAACTCTAATGCCTTCCGGTAGCGCCCATTAACCCTTTGCTATGGACTGAATTTATTGCTGACATACTCGCGAGAAATGAAAACCTCTAGTTTATTGTGCTGACCACTGACTACCCAGCCATCGTAACTTTTGGCAAAAGTGGATGAAACCGCTATGATATATCCATGCAGCAATATAACAAGAAGCGTTGGCTATGGAAAACTCTGGACTTATTCTAGTTGCATTGGGCAGCGTTTTCTTGCTCGGATTAGCGGCAGACGCTGTGGGTCGCCAAACCCGTCTGCCAAGGGTGAGCCTCTTAATCCTGATGGGACTTACTATTGGTCCATCCGTTTTGAATTTATTACCTCAAGCAGTTGAACTTTGGTATACCCCTGTTGCTAATATAGCTCTTGCGATGATTGGCTTCTTGCTCGGTGGCAAGCTGACGATATCGTCATTTGCAAGCTATGGCCGAGAGGTCGTTTGGATCTCTGTGGCAAAAGTCCTTGTGGTTGCTTTGGTGGTATTTACTGGTTTACTTGCTGCTGGGGCTTCCCTTCAGATATCCTTACTATTATCTGGGATTGCTGCGGCTACAGCGCCTGCTTCAACCGCTGCTGTCGTCGATGAACTAGAAACCAAAGGTCGCTTTAGCCAAATTCTACTTAGAATTGTTGCTATCGATGACGCCTGGGCTCTGATTCTTTTTAGTGTAACCCTTGCCATTTGCTCATCTCTTCATCTCCCTGGAGCACCCAATGTAGTCCTACACAGCCTGTGGGAGTTAGGGGGCGCTTTGTTGATTGGCATTGGCTTGGGAATTCCCATGGCTTTTTTAACAGGGCGCGTAAAACCAGGTGAACCTACTTTAATTGAAGCCCTTGGATTGGTTTTTCTGTGCTCAGGCGTGGCCATCTGGATTCAAGCTTCTTTTATTCTAGCCTGCATAATTATGGGTGGTGTTATTGTTAACCTGGCAAAGCACCATAACCGGCCATTTCATGCCATCGAAGAAATTTCATGGCCCTTTATGGTTTTATTCTTCATTCTCTCAGGGGCTGCTCTCCACCTAGAATCATTCACCCAAATAGGCTTTATTGGTACTGCTTATATTGTTCTTCGTTTTATTGGTGGATGGCTAGGAGCATGGAGTGGCGCTATGGTATCTCATTGCGACCCCATTGTGAAACGCTGGATGGGGCTTGCACTTATGCCTCAGGCAGGAGTTGCCATAGGAATGGCTTTGGTTGCAACCCAGGTCTTTCCTGAGTTGCGTGAGACAATTTTGCCTATTGTCCTTGGCTCCACCGTCTTTTTTGAACTCCTTGGCCCCATCTTGACCCGGGTGGCATTATCCCGAGCGGGTGAGAGATAGCTATATACCGAAATGAAATCAAAACCTCTGTTTCCTAATACGCTCGAAGTGCTCATTTACACTTGTAAACTGCAAGCTGGTAGCTATCATTAAACTAGAGGTTTTGATTTCACGGGAGTATACCTATCTAAATCGCTCTGCCTCTTGTGAACCCCTTGTCGTATCCCCTGCTATGTAGGAATAAGCCCCCATTCCGGCAAGTTTGCCTTGATCAACAATCAAGTATTCTTCGCGAATTGGCCGTTGCTCAAACCAACATTCCAAAATCTCGCGCACGCCTGCGGCATAACGGGCTTGCGCTGAAAGAGTAGTACCTGACACATGCGGCGTCATACCGTGATGCGGCATAGTTCTCCAGGGGTGATCTTTAGGTGCTGGTTGCGGGAACCAAACATCACCAGCGTATCCTGCAAGTTGGCCGCTTTCAAGAGCTCTAACGACTGCATCTCGGTCACAAATTTTGCCGCGAGCCGTATTAATCAGGTAAGCCCCGCGTTTCATTTTATTGATCAAGTCATCATTGAATAAATGTTCCGTTTCGGCGTGTAGGGGGCAGTTGACGGTTACAACATCGCACACCGAAACGAGAGACTCTGTCGTGGGATGATAGGTTAGGTTTAGCTCTCTTTCAACGCTTTCAGGCAAACGATGCCGCTCTGAATAATGTAGATTAACGTCAAAAGGTTTTAAACGTCTCAAAGTTGCAAGCCCAATTCGCCCTGCTGCAACTGACCCCACGGTCATGCCCTCTAGATCATAGGCTCTTGAAATACAATCAGCGATATTCCACCCTTTTTTAAGGATCCACTGATAAGAAGGAATGTAATTATGAGTTAAGGCAAGAATTGCCATGACGATATGTTCGGCGACGCTGATACTGTTACAAAAAGTGATCTCTGTCACGGTCACACCTTTTTCAATTGCCGCTTGCAGGTCAACATGGTCAGAGCCAATACCTGCGGTAATGGCCAGCTTTAAGTTTTTTGCTTTTGCAATTCGCTCAGAGGTGAGATAAGCAGGCCAAAAGGGCTGTGAAATGACAATATCTGTATCGGGGAGCTCCCTTTCAAAAACAGAATCAGAGCCATCTTTATCCGATGTAACGATCAAGGTATGCCCCAGTCCTTCAAGAAACTGGCGCAGGCCAAGCTCACCGGTAACACTGCCCAGTAACTCACCTGGTGTGAAATCGATTTGTTTGGGCGTTGGCAGGGCCATGCCATCAGGATAACGCTCAAGGGTGGGAATGTCTGCACGTGGATAGGATTTAGGATATCCGGCTACAGGATCATCATAGAGAACACAGAGAATTTTTGCCATTTTAGAGCTCCTTATTTTTTTAATATTTAATCTATGCTAGAATAGATCCAGTTACTTTTTCGTTAAAAAACCAAGATCAATACATTGCAAATTACAAGTAATATCATTATATAATAGAATATGTTTAGTTAATTTTTGAGTTTCTATTATGAACAGTAAAAAATATATCTCTTATATCGTTATTGCAAGCTTTGCTTTGCAAACAATTTCTCCTTTTGTCTCTTCCTGTCATGCACAGAGATACCAAACAATCAATGCCGTTATTGACAATCTAGAGCATATCAAAAGCGTTAAATCTGTCCCGGCAGCTCTTACGTTTAAACCTGAAGCTGGTAAAACCGCTGCGGGTATTCTGCACTACACCGAAATTGAAGGACAGGTTCATATCTTGCTTGGTGAAAGAAACACAGGAGGATTGTGCAATCTTGGAGGAGCAAGTGATGCTGAAGACGCAGCCATTTCTGGATTTGAAAGTTTGGCTCACACAGCCGCTCGAGAAGCAAAAGAAGAATCAAATGATCTTTACGCACCTCATGCAAGCATTTTGCAACATCTGCCTTTTATCGATACCATCACAGAAAAATCCTCTGAACAACACTTGCTGCACCGAATGTATTGGCAAAAAGTGGGGTATATTGCCCCGGAGGTACTTTTAAAAGCAATGAATCAGGCCACAGATCACCACTCTAAAGAATATCAGCATTTCAAGTGGTACAAGGTTGAAAAGCTGCTTAAAGCTTGCCAGCAATCAAATCCAAAGCTAAGCGAAACTGAATCAATATATGACCCGCTTTTTAAAACTTTATGTACCGAATCAGGAAAAGCATTTTTGCAACATTTGCAGGAAAATAATAAAATTACTCCTTTCCATAAAGAAATTCGTCAATACAAAAATAGATTGTATTTTGCAGGAGACAGAGATTCAAAGATAAAAATAAAAGATCACGAAAATAGCTCTATCCACTGGGAACTTAATGTTGAAAATTTAGATAAAGGGGTTAACGATAGAAAAGAGCTAATAACAAAGATTGATGCATTAACTAAAGAGTCACAGCACATTTCATTCGGGCAAAATGCTTCTGGCGAACAAGTCACCACGCTAGAAATCGCCAAAAGGCAATTTGCTGAAGCCGTTGCAGCGCACGCATCGACCTTGATTGAACTGAAGGAAAAATTTGCAAAGAAAGAAGAGCAAGTTACCGTACCAGCACAATCGACGCAACCCCCGAAAACACCGGCAACTCCTGAATCTTTTGACCCAAACTCTCCCGATTTGTGGAACAGGTCTATCCCTGAGAGTTTAACTCGCTTCCATTTACGTATGGTCCTAGGACCAGATTATAAAGATAAAGCTGATTTTGAGAATGATCAAAGAAAAGCAGATATTGAAAATCTAAGAGTATACTTAAAACGCTTCAATTCAACTGAGTATGAACAAAAATATGCAGAAAAAGCTGAGTTCAAAAGGGAAATCTCCTTCCTGGATACCGATTTGCAACTGCTTGCAGATGTCATTGAGTGGGAATCGGAACAAAACTGGCCTGTATTTTATCATGCATCCAATGCTGGACAAAATAATCTTACACGTGTTTTTACATACCTTAGAAAGTTTTTCATGCTGAATCCACTTGAAGATCAGTTAGCCCTAAGGGGAACAGATCTCTATTTTGCAAATTACGATAATATTGGCGAAGTTTCAGAAAAATATGGATATTCAGACTACGCTCGTGGAATAAATTCTCTTGTCATGTGTGCTAATTATGTGTTGACAGCGGGAAGACAGACAACCCAAACAACATCAAATAGTATTGAATATCTACTGAATGATCACAGTGTTGAATCTCAGGACATATATTTTAGATATTTAGAGGCTATGACTCTATCAGGATTTGTTGATCCACAATTCTCTCCATTCCATTCACTATTTCAACAATATTTGACTTATTTGGGTCAGGAAATGGGCAACAGCGTTCTCTTCTCTTTGTCTATTAACCCCAAGGTTTTGCGTCAATATTCCTATTCGGCCCATGGTGGTGGATCTCCCTACGAAATGATGATTGATGAAGAAAGCGTTTTTCAACAGCAAAAAACAAGCTCAACCTTATATACACTGCACAGATTAATCAAAGAACAAAATAGGTTATCTTCGCTTGCTGAGCCAGAATCATTTGAAATTAACACCTGCAAAAAACAAAGTCTTATTCCTGAGTTTCGCCTTTGCTTACATCCTGACTTACTTTTCAATCCAGAAAATTTCAAGGCCAAATCTTTTTCCCGTTTTCAAAATGCTGAAAAAGAAAAACTATTTCATCAAGCAATGACAAGAACAACAACAGCAGTCATAGCTGATTGGTTGCAGCAGGAAAGCCATATTATGCCAGGGCACTTCGTGCAATACCCAGAAATTAAAAAGCTTTATGAGATCATGCATAAAGGTATCACTGGAGAAGAGGTCAACCCCAAAGATAGCGAATCACAACTGACTGCAAGTACTTTTCAGATCGCAAGTGAGCTTGTTGATGTCATAGGATACGCACACATAATGGAAGTAGTAACCGCTCTACAAAATTTAGCTGGCGATGAAGAGCAGAAGGCTAAAATTGCAAAAATAACCAAAGAATTTATCACTGATAAAATGCAGGCCAGGGATGTCATTGACATTTTCAGATTAGTGCAAAATCTGATAGGCGTTCCAAACCCACAGAGCAAGTGTATAGAGTTTACCAAACAGCTGCTCAACAATAGTATGAGTGTATGGGATATAAAAATAATTGCAAAAGCAGTACAGAAGCTATTAACTACTACAGCAGACGTAACTAAGATTATTAATCTGACAAAAAAATCTCTCCACGATAATATGAATGGAAGCAGTATTATCTACCTCATGGATCGAATTCAAAAACTAGGAGATAATAAAAAACACATAGTTGAAATTTATGCAAAACTTATCTCAAAAACAGCAGGATATGAGCAAATAAAAGAAATTTTTGATGCCTTAGAACAATTACCAGACGGATACATAAAACACCTCCAGACCATAACTGAATCTCTTCCAAGAAATTGCTGTGGAGGATTAAAATTTATTGAGGCGCTAAGTAAAATAGACTCGAAAAATATTGAGGTTTTCTCTAATTTTTTAGGTTTATTAATTAAAAATTCCGAAGATATTGATAGCTTATTTTATTTTATAAAACTTACTGAAATCCCTTACGAGCACTTAGAAAAAATCGCTGAAGTTTATAAGGCATATGATTCTTACAAAAAGGACGGTAACGATAAAATCTATCTGTATAATCTTGTTCAATTTATAGAGAGTTTCGAAATTAAAGCTCTACCGGAAATGACTAAAGAAGACTTTAAAAGCTATTTTGATATTATGCAGAACTTATCCAACGAATCGATAACCTTCCAGGACTATCTTCGCGGTCTAACCAAAATCGGCGAGATCAGTTCTAAAGACCGGACAATAATTGCTGCTCTTATCAAGCAATATTTCCCAGAAGGAATTTCTGCTTACGATGTAACCCAAACATTTGATGTGTTTACTTCTTCAGGAATTGGCATTGAGCGCCACTGTCGGATCGCCCAGAATTTTCTGGAATCACGCTCAGAACAACTATATATCTGGGATTTGCAAAAAATCTTGAAGAGCATTATGGAATTTAAAGAGCAGGATGAGCAATTTTGGCAGATGGCTGGCAGGCTTAGTTCTAAGGTTATACTCCACTATGTTCCAAAATTGCTCCAGGCCTTTAAAAATATCATGCCCAAAAACCGTGCAATTTGCTTTAAAATAGCAACTCAGTACGGGGGCACAGATGGTCGCCTGTTGAGTCTTTTGAAGGTAATGGCTGCAAGCACCCACAATGACCCAGAACGATTTTTTGCAGCAATTGAAAAAATTAATTCGTTGATTAAAAGTACATCAAATTATTCCTATTTGCAGGAAATACAGGAAATAATTGAGTACATGAATAAAATAAACCCAGAAGACCCTACGGAATTTACCGAAGTCTTCCTAGGTTCATTCAATAAAGATAATGATCCTGGTTGGAATATCAAATATGCTTTGAAAAAATTAGCTAACACAGATCGAAATCATCTACAAAAATATTTTAAACCAGCAACATTGTTGGTTATAAGTGCAAAACAAGAACGCTCTATAACAAATTTTATCACAAAGCTTGCTGAATTTAACCCTAAAGACCCTATGACTCTATGCGCAGCCACGCAACAATTGGTAACTGCCCAATCACCTGAAGCAGAAATATTAGCCATTCTAACCGCTCTTAGTGACATTACAACTGATGAGCTCATTCCGGTTTCTAACGCTGTCAAGACATTCATAGATACAGACAGTTATGGAATAGCAACTGCAGAACTCATCAAACTTCTTAAACAACTTAATCCGCCTAATTTGGTAAAATTTTGCCAGGAAATCCTCTCTCTTGTACCAGAAAGCTATCAGGTTAATTCTGTATTACAAGAACTTCAGGAGGTAAACTATGGTGATATTGCAGCATTTTGTAAGAAGATCAAAAAATTGCTTCCGGATTCTTATGGCTCATATGATCTTAAAGCCATACTCAGCCTCATCAAGGCAATAAATCCCAAAGATCCCAACAAAACCTTTGAGGCCATCATGTTGCTGCTGGGAAAACAAACTTATAGCTATAATACAAGGCAAATTTGCAAACATCTAAAGGACTTTCAACCCTCTG
Source organism: Pseudomonadota bacterium (assembly GCA_039714795.1). Taxonomy (NCBI): domain Bacteria; kingdom Pseudomonadati; phylum Pseudomonadota; species Pseudomonadota bacterium. The sequence goes on from JBDLIP010000067.1 coordinate 7,619, forward strand.
ATATCTCCATCTTCTGCCAAATTGTAAGCAAGCTTGCAACTCCTCAGATAGATGCGCTTTCGATCCTTTCAAACCTTGCTGCCATAAAACCAAAGAACCCTGAACTCTTTATTCAAGTTATTCAAGCCTGGGGAATCAAGCTTAGCAAAAAGGAATTCTATAGCATTCAGAATCTCAAAGAAAGGAATAAAAATGAATTGCAAAAACTCAAAGAAATTGGCGATTTATTTTCTTTCAAGAAAAGTCATGATGATCGTAATAAAGATTGCTTTTTCTTAGAATTAACAAAATTAGATTCAAACTCATGGATTGAAATCTCTAAACAAACAGCTTTGCTGTGCGATACCCAAAACCTACCGGCAATCAACACACTTCTAAAATCACTGACAAGAGTTAAAAACCGAGCAGAGTTTTGCAGAATTTTGAAAACGTTCAAAGACAAAGTGAATGGAAATTATCTAATGTCCAATATTGTCGAAACTGCTCAATCAATTTCTCTTGAGAGGCTTGAAGATTATCTTAAAATAGCTGCAGCACTCGCACCTTCCAAAGATCCGGGGTTACATGACAATCTTCTAAATGTCATCAAGGATCTTTCTATTGAGCAGGCAGAAATTTATAGTCAAGCGGTGCGGCCTTTAATCTCTAATTCTATGACTAATTACAACGTAGCTGACCTTGTGAGATGTTTAAAAGAAGCGCAGCCGAGCGATCCCATCGCAGTTTGCAACAAAATTAAAGAATTGATGCCTGACGACTCTGGCAAAATTTATGATATATATGATCTCCAAACCATTATACCGGCTCTGAGTAAGGTAAAATCAAAAGATCTTGACGCTGTCTGCAAAGCTGTTATGGCTTTGCGTGATCCTTCATGGTCAGGCTATCAGATTCGTGATTTGATAAATGGCGTTAGGGAAATCGATCTTGAGGCACTGGATACCTATGTAGCAATAGTTAAAAAACTGCTACCCAAAGCCAAATCAGGCGCTGATATTTCTGAGGTTTTAAAATTAATCAAAGCCATGGGTTTTGAGAAGATCAAAAATTTGAAAGAGGCAACACAAATTCTAATTGATGCCTCAGATGCTGATTCTGGAGATATTCCTAAAATATACCAATTGGTAGACTCCATCGATGCTGCAAAACGTGTAGGCTTTTGCAAAGCCTTAACGGTATTGGTCAAGGATTTTCGTTACGATTTTTTCAAGGCTTGTGAGCTTATTGTCGCCATCAATCCCAAAAATCCACAAGCATTTTGTGCTTCAATTCACCAGCTGAGGTATGGACAACGCTTAAAGTGTCTCGAGATGATTCGAAACTCTGCCACCGATGATCCACAAGAATTGTGCGACGCTCTCATGGAGTTAATACTTCGGTACAATGATCGAAAAGTGCTTGAAGTCCTGGAAGATATTGCACCGGAAAATTTTGCAGCAGTTTGTCAGCATGTAAGAAATTTGATTGTTGCAAGCGGCGGCAGAAAAGTGAAAACAAAAGAAAGAATTGAAATCTTAAAAGGCGTTTTGGGAATTCACACCGCTAATATTGAATCGTTGTTCCATGGTGTTTTATAAGCATTTTAACGGGCTTGAGTTGTAATTGTTCAGCTTAAGTCAGTGTCGTTGAAGTATAAATCACGTCAAAGTTTTCAACTTTGCAACACTAAGCTTTTCAATTTCAACCAAAAGATAGCTATGCCACTCTAAATTGGCTCTTTTGCGTTTTGAGTGGGTAATCTGAATTTTAGGTAGGCGAACAGCGTAGGTTCAGCTGGTAAAATTCCAAGCCTCCAACAAGTAAATAAAGCA
>JBDLIP010000068.1 GCA_039714795.1 Pseudomonadota bacterium
TGCAATACTACGTGCTTTTTGTAGACTGAAAACGGCCGGTATCCCTTTGTAGATAAGGATTTAAGCAATATATGATGACTATTTCATGAGGTAGCCCTGCACACAGTAGCGCTTTTGGTGGTAAATAGGGACGAGATATAGTATGTTGGCGTTAGCCATCGGTTGATCTCCTAGTGGTTAGATCGATCATGGTTAGTGGCGCTGTGGGTGGTCTCAAGCACCCGTTGCGTCACGACTTAGGGACAGGCTAGCGTAAATTTCTTGATGAAGCAACAGTAAATTTAATTTAATTTCTATGTAATTTGTTGGGGTATGTTATGCCACCTATGCATAAATGTACTCGCGAGAAATACAAATCTCTGTTTCTTGATACGCTCGCAGTACTCACTTTACCCAAGTAAACTGTGAGCTAGTAGCTATCATTAAGCTAGAGGTTTGCATTTCTCGCAAGGATTTTTTCCAGACTCAGATTAATTACGCTCGAATCTCAACGGTAATACCAGTACGGACGTATTTCCAGATTTCCTCAATCTCTTTGTTGGTCACAGCAATGCAGCCGTGTGTCCAATTATATCGAATATGCTCAGCGCCCAAGTGTTGCAATGTCGGATATAGGCCGTGGATACAAATATCTCCACCTGGAGAAACCTTGTTTTTCCTTGCTTGTTTTTTATCTTGGGCATTGGGATAGGAAAGGTGCAAAGATAAATGGCTCGTACTTTTGGGATTTTTATAATCAACTTTATAAGTTCCCTCTGGCGTTCTGCCATCACCCTGTTGTCGTTTATGACCTACTGGATTAAAACCTAAAGCTATTTTGTAGGTTTTGAGAACTTTTTTTCCTTGCAACAAACAAAGTTGCCGTTCTTTTTTCTGAACAAGAATTTTTGTCGCTTGTGGTATGGAAGATTTTGATTTAGCGTTAGATGTAGAGCTTATAACCAATAATGGAACACATAATAATCCAATAATTATATTTTTATTGCAAAATATTTTATATTTAAAAATCATCTGAAATAACCCTAAAAATCGACAACAATAACTTAAATATATATGTAATAATCTACATAACATACGGCAACAGCTAGGGGGAAAAATATTTGACAGCAAGGCTATTGAGATGCAATGCTGTGCTTTTGGAAGGAGTCCCCTTAACATGACAATTGCTGTTGCAAACACCCAACTCACAACAGAAAACCTTGAGACAATCATTGAGCGCAGCTGGAACACCCCAAATGAGAACTCTGCTATCCTTCGATCTGCGGTAGATGAGGTGATTGCAGGCCTTGACTCAGGACGCTTGCGTATAGCAGAGAGCAAAGATGGCCAATGGCACGTTAATACCTGGCTCAAACAAGCAGTGCTGCTGTCATTTCGCCTCAATGATAATCAGAAAATTGCAGCCACGTCCCCTGCCTACGATAAAGTCCCTTTGAAATTTTCCAGCTGGTCTGAGTCTGATTTTGCAAGCTCGCGCATTCGCGCTGTGCCAGGGAGCTTTGTACGACAAGGTGCTTATGTGGCCCCTGATGTGGTACTGATGCCGAGTTTTGTCAACATTGGTGCCTATGTTGGACAAGGAACTCTGATTGATACCTGGGTCACTGTTGGCTCATGTGCTCAGGTTGGTAAACATTGCCATATATCTGGAGGAGTAGGAATTGGTGGCGTGTTGGAGCCACTACAAGCTAATCCGGTCATTATCGAGGATAACTGCTTTATCGGCGCACGCAGCGAAGTCGTTGAAGGTGTAATTGTTGAGCGCGGCAGTGTTATCGGCATGGGCGTCTTTTTAGGAGCTTCTACCCCAATTATCAACCGAACTACCGGTGAGATAACCTATGGCCGTATTCCACCTTACTCGGTTGTCATTGCTGGCACAAAGCCTGCTATCAAACCACTACCTGACGGTTCGCCTAGTCCGTCTCTTGCTTGCGCTGTAATTGTCAAGCAAGTGGATGCAGGAACCCGCTCTAAAACCGCAATCAACGACCTCTTACGCCCATGAAAATTGATCCAGTTAAATTGACGCAACAGCTAATTGCATGCCCCAGTGTCACCCCAAAAGAAGGCGGAGCCCTGACTTTGCTTGAAGGTGTGCTTAAGAATTTGGGATTTTTATGTCACCGGCTACCGTTTGGTGAAGGATCAGATCGCGTTGACAATCTTTATGCTCGCTGGGGTAGAGAAAAACCCAACCTATGTTTTGCTGGACACACGGATGTGGTCCCATCTGGAGACAAAAGTGGTTGGAAGTACCCACCCTTTAGTGCCACCATTGATCAAGGTATTCTCTACGGTCGTGGTGCAGTGGATATGAAAACCGCCATTGTCTGTTTTATTGCAGCGTTTAGTGAAACTGCGCAAGAAATTCCTGGATCCATTAGCCTGCTGATCACTGGCGATGAAGAGGGATTGGGCACCCATGGTACTATAAAAGTTATGGAGTGGCTGCAAGCCAAAGGAGAAATCCTCGACGCGTGCCTTGTTGGTGAACCTACCAGCCAGAATACCGTTGGTGATATGCTCAAAATTGGCCGCCGGGGCAGCCTGACAGGTTGCATTACGGTCAAAGGAACTCAAGGCCATGTGGCCTATCCACATCTGGCTGATAATCCAATTCCCAAACTATTGGCGTTTTTAAGCGCTATTAACGAAAAAGTGCTTGATACAGGTACTGCTGATTTTTCTGCATCTAATTTAGAAATTACAAGCGTAGATGTGGGTAATTCAACAACAAATGTTATTCCGTCTCAGGTGACTGCCTGCTTTAGCATTAGATTTAATACTGAACAAAGTGGTGCAAAGCTTACTCATTGGCTACAGCAGATGGCGACAGTTCATGCAAGAGACTTTGATCTAGAAATACGTGTCAGTGGCGAACCTTTCCTGGTCGAGCACACTTCTAGGATTGCTCAATGTACAGCTACAGCCATCAAAACGGTTACAGGCAAAGATCCTGAGTTTAGCACCAGCGGCGGCACTTCTGATGCTCGTTTTATTCATAAACTTTGCCCGGTTGTTGAATGCGGTCTGTTGAACAAAACTGCACACCATGTGGATGAGCGTGTACCACTAGCAGATATTGAAACATTGATGAGAATTTACGTTGAGGTGTTACGCAGGTACTTTGCGTGACTCTCTGCTCTGTTTCCGTTTCAGCCAAACATAAACCGGAAACCCAGCAAAAATGAACAACATCCCCAAGTACACCTGCTTTTGGCCAACTCCTACCACAATGGCCACAGTGAAAATAAAACCCAGCGCTGTAACGGCAATTGTACGTACAAATTGTACTCGAGAAACAGGTTCTGTTGCGGTTAACAAATACAACAATTCAGCTGCACACGAATATAAATAGGGCAGCATTTGTACGAAAGTTGTAAATAAGATGATTGTGGTAAATTGCTCAACCAAGCTGGCTTGGTAGTTCATCGCCAGCATGACCATAATCAAGCAACTTGACAGCACTAAACCCCACGCAGGGGTACCATTTTTGGTCTCTTTAGCAAAAATGGGAGGAAATAAACCATCTCGAGCAGCTGCCAAGGGCACCTGACCTTGCAGTAATACCCAGCCATTTAGAGTCAAAAATGCAGCCATAGCTGCACTGAATGATAAAATTGGCACTGCCCAATCACCAAAAACAATGCGGCCTGCGTCAGCAAAAGGGGCATTCGATTGTGCTAGATCATGCGGTGGTATCAAACCTAACATTACTACCATCACCCAAGTATAAATACCGGCAGACGCCAGTGTCCCAAGCACTGTGGCGCGCGGGATAGTTTTTTCTGGATTGATTACGTCTTCAGCTGGGACAGTTGCTGACTCAATCCCCAAAAACGCAAATAAGGTCAATGCAAGAGTAGAACCTAATGCGGTTAGGGTTGGCTGACCACTGGGATTCAAAGGTGTAAAGTGACCGAAATCAATATAGAAAACTCCAAAAATTCCAATTGCAACCAGCGGTAAAACTTTGACAATGGTTGCAAACACCTGAAATGATCCTGCCAGTTTTAGGCTGAAAGCATTTAACAGTGTAAATACCCAAATGGAACCAGCAGCCACCGTAAAACCAAGGGTCATATCCTGCCCCAAGACAGGCCAAAACGTTGTCAAGTAACTAACAAACGCAGTCGCAACAGCTGCATTGCCAGCCCAAAGCCCGACCCAATAACTCCACGCCATTTGAAAACCTACAAAATCTCCAAATGCCTCGTGCGCATAGGCATAAGGACCACCAATTTTAGGAATTCGCTTGGCAAGTCTTGCAAAAACTAACGCTACACAGATGGCTCCCACCGTTGTCAGCCCCCACCCCACCAGGCCGAGGCTTCCGTATAATCCCAAAGAGGCAGGTAACAACAAAATGCCCGATCCGACGATATTTCCTACGACCAAAGATGTTGCGCGCCATAAACCAAAACTAGGTTTATGCTGCACAGATACGCTTGTCGTCATTGCCTTGGGCTTCCTTTTTGCAAAAGATCAGTGCGCTTCATCCACACGTAACATGGAAAACCAGCAAAAACAAAGATCATGCCGTAATAAACCGCCTGTTGCCCAGCACCAGCAACAATAACTACAGTGTAGAGGAAGGCCAGTAGCGCAACCAATATTGAACGCGCCAGTCGCCATCCGGAAAGCTGTGCCGCTCCGGTGCACAAGAAATACAACTCGGCTGCACTGGAATAGAGATAAGGCAATAAAACCGCAAAAGTAGTAAAAGTCACAATCGCAGTAAATTGGTCAACCAAAGTAGCCTGGTAATTTAAGATCAACATTCCAGTCATTAACAAACTGGAAATAATTAGCCCCACGGCTGGTGCACCGCTTTTTGTCACCTTACGGAAACAAGCTGGAAAAATTTTATCCTGGGCTGCTGCTAAGGGAATTTGCCCCTGCAGCAGAATCCAACCATTTAAAGTGACAAAGGCCGATGCTGCGGCACTGGCAGCTATAATGGGCACTGACCAATTACCAAAGATTACTCGACTGGCATCAGCAAAGGGAGCTGCTGAAACCGAAAGTTCTGCCGGAGGAATCAGACCTAAAATCACTGTCATGGTCCAGATATAAATAACCGCTGCAATCAACGTTCCAAGCACTGTCGCTCGCGGTATGTTTTTTTCCGGTTCAATTACGTCTTCAGCTGGTATGGTTGCTGACTCAATGCCTAAAAAGGAAAACAGAGTCAGAGCTGCTGCTGAACCAAGGGCGGTTATCCAAGGCACGCCTGAAGGATTGATAGGCACAAAATTCTCAAGGTTGAAGTAGAAAACCCCAAACAATCCAACCGCTGCAAGCGGCACCACCTTCACAACCACAGCAAAAACTTGCAATATGCCGGCTGTTCGCACGCCCATGGTATTGACAAAGGTAAATAGCCAAACCGAACCACCAGAAACTACAAAAGCGAGAAACATATCTTCAGCCAAGATAGGCCAAAAGCTTGTAAGGTAACTCACAAAAGCAGTTGCAATGGCTGCATTGCTGGCCCAAGTTCCAACCCAATAACTCCAGGCCATTTGAAAGCCAATAAATTCTCCAAATGCTTCCCTAGAATATGCGTATGGCCCACCAATTATTGGATACTGGCGCGAAAGTCGCGCAAAAACCAGCGCTAAGGCAATGGAACCAACGGTTGTCAACATCCACCCTAGCAAACCCAGGGTTCCATAAACACCCAATGAAGCCGGTAGCATAAGGACTCCAGCCCCTACGATATTGCCAACTACCAAAGACGTCGCCCGCCACAAGCCTAGACTAGGCTGATTGGAGTGAATATTATTCTGACTCATGTATTATCCCTTTAATGCCTTCAATTCATAAACTTGCAACCATCGATGCAACCAAAAAGCCAGTAAGGTTAAACTCAAAATTCCAAGACCAGCTGGCATCATTGTCCCATCATGAAACAAACCAAGCAACGTAACCACAAAAACGGGCACCAGCGATTCGATGCTACACAAAACCGCCGAAGCCGCCCCTTTAATCTCTGAAAAAATATCCATAGCACATGTGGCTGCATTTGCAAAAACACAACCCATCCCAAAACAAAAAGGCAGCAGGCTTAAGCACATAACGTGACTTGAAGTTGGTGACAACCAAACCGCACTCAAAAACAAAATAGCTCCAAATAGAGTTAAAGAAAGGGCGCGTGATAGCAAATAATTTACCCCCCATTGCTCCACCACACGGCTATTGAAGTAAGCACCACCGGCATATACCCCCACAAGCAAGGATTGGTAATAGCCAAATTGCTTAACGCCGACCCCAAGAGCTTCAAAGACATAAGGAACTGTTGCCAAATACGCCCACAGTCCTGCATAAACCAACCCGGAAATAAGACTATAGCCAACAAAAGCTGGATTAAGCACAACTTGGCGATAATCCGCGATAACATCAGCAAAAGACCAACTCCTGCGCTTTTCTGTGCTCAAAGTTTCAGGCATACTCAGTCGCATCCAGAACCATAATATTGCTCCGGCAACGGCAATCAAGAAAAAATTCTGCCGCCAGCCTAGATAAAAGGTCACATACCCACCAATAATAGGCGCCATTGCTGGTGCAAGTGCAATCGCCATATGTATAAATGACATGATTTTCGAAAAACGAGAATGATCAAACAAATCACGAATCACTGCAATGCCAAGGATATAAGGAGCAGCAATACCAACGCCTTGAATAAGACGTGCAACACTAAAAAAACTGGCACTGGTTGCTAAATAACACAAAAGGCTTCCGAAAATGAAAATCAGAATGCCAGTCAACAAAACTTGCTGCCGGCCAAGCCGGTCTGAAAGCGGTCCATAAACGGGAAAAGCCAAACAACAGCCCAACAGCCCCATCCCTATAGATACAGAAATAGTCGCAACACCCACCTGGAATTCTGCTACCAACAATGGTAAACTCGGCACATAGATGTTGTTGGCCATCTCACCCATAATTAGGGCGAAAATCAGCAAAATAACAATAAAACTGTGTTTAGCTCCAAACATACTCGAATCAGTTGATAATACACACTGAATGAATATGAGGGCTTGACATCTCAAGCGCAAGAGTTTTCAGTGTTGGAGTAAATTATTTTTGGAGAAAATATCACATGTATGCATTTGTTTTTCCGGGACAAGGCTCGCAAAAAGTTGGCGTGGGCTCGCTGCTGTATCAAGCGTTTCCCTGTGCTAAAGACGTATTTGATGAGGTAGATGAGGCCCTTAAGCAAAATCTCAGCCAGATAATTTTTTCAGGATCTGAGTCAGATCTAAAGCAAACACAAAACACTCAGCCTGCACTAATGGCTGTAAGTATGGCGGTGTTACGTGTACTCGAGGTAGAAGGCAGGCTTGATTTAAAACAAATGTCACACTGTGTCGCTGGACACTCGTTGGGCGAGTATTCAGCGCTTACAGCAGCCCGCGTCCTCTCGCTTGCAAATACTGCAAAATTATTAAGGATTAGGGGCAACGCCATGCGCTCAGCTGCGCCAGAAGGTACCGGAGCAATGGCGGCAATTTTGGGTCTTGAGACAGATGTGGTAGCAGATATCACCAAAAAAGCGCAGCAGGAACTGGGAAACGAAGTCTGCGTTATTGCCAATGATAACTCACCTGGACAAATCGTAATCAGCGGCCACAAAGCAGCTGTTGAACGGGCTATGGAATTAGCTAAATCAAGGGGGTGCAAGCGCGCTCTATTGTTGCCCGTCAGTGGTCCGTTTCACTCACCGCTGATGCAACCAGCCGCCGACGTGATGCAAGACGCACTGGAGCAAGTCGAGTTTGCAAAACCCTTAGTGTCAGTTGTGTGTAACGTAACTGCAAAAACAGAGACTGAACCTGCGCGCCTAAAAGAAAATCTTGTCACACAAATAACCGGACAAGTGCGTTGGCGCGAGAGCATACAGAACCTGGATGTCCAACATATCATTGAACTAGGAGCAGGCAAAGTCTTGACAGGGCTGAATAAGCGTATTAATCCTAACTTAACAGTTTTGTCTATTGAAACCCCTACAGACATTGAAATTTTTTTAAAGGAAGCCGCATAATATGTTTGATTTACATGGAAAAAATGCTCTTGTTACAGGCGCCTCTGGCGCCATTGGTGCTTCTATTGCCAGATTCTTGCACGGCCAGGGTGCACACGTTACTCTTTCGGGCCGTCGCCAAGAAGTCTTGGATCAGTTGAAATCCGAGCTAGGTGACAATTGTGAAACCCTGGTTTGTGACTTAGGTAACCCGGGAGACGTCAGCTCACTCATTGAAAAGGCAACAGAGTTAATGGGCTCAGTAGATATTCTTGTCAATAATGCCGGTCTGACCAAAGATGGCCTGATGATGCGTATGAAGGACGATGACTGGCAGGATGTTCTTAATGTAAATCTCGGTGCAGTTTTTAAGCTGTCCCGTGCTGCTATTAAAGGTATGATGAAAAGCCGATGGGGCCGCATCATCAACATCACGTCCGTTGTGGGAGTTTCTGGGAATCCAGGACAAGCCAATTACGCCGCATCCAAGGCCGGTATGATTGGCATGGCCAAGTCATTGGCTCAAGAAGTAGGCACACGCGGTATTACTGTTAACTGCATTGCCCCAGGGTTTATTACCTCACCCATGACCGATGTACTTAACGATGATCAAAAAGCCGGCATTATGAACAAGATCCCGGTTAAAAAAATTGGCAACCCTCAAGATATCGCCAGCGCAGCTGGTTTCCTTGCCAGCCAAGAGGCCAATTATATTACAGGGCAGACTCTGCATGTCAATGGTGGCATGGTGATGGTGTAGGATTTTTGTTTTAAACCCAAACATTAACGACTACAGAGGGTGTCCAAAAGCGCAATTTATGACCGGGGCGAGTATACCCAAGTAAACTGAGCGTTTCTCGCTATCATGAAACTAGAGGTTTTGATTTCACGAGAGTATATTTCTGTGAGTGCTGTTGAAGGCGGTGCCATCTTTAACAAATCCCTGTTCCAATTTTGGAACTGGAGCTTCATCTAATCGCCGGATGTTACCACGAAAAGGAGTGATGACAATTTCAGCACTAATGGTGTGAGAACACTTGCTATGAGGGCATTGGTGACAAGATCCATAACGAACGTACTCCAGCTGACCTTCAATAAAAACCCCATCCCTTTTTTTGAGGTGCAAGTCAATATACTCTCTGGCCATAAAGTCGGTAACTGTAACCGTGTGCCGCCGGCATCTGATGTAGGTA
>JBDLIP010000069.1 GCA_039714795.1 Pseudomonadota bacterium
CAATGCCCAATAGCAAACTCAAAACAGCAATGCTGACAAAAGCAGCAACAGAAAAAAAAGCTGAGGTATGGTTGATCATTTTGTAGTTCTCCTTTAAGCGGCAATGGGAGGGCGATTTCTCGTTGCCTTGAAGCCTGCGGTTGGAATAGCAATAAAATAATGGCCATTGTCCTTTGCACAAGTATGGAGCGGGCTTGCGCTTGGAAAATCATTGAGAAAACCACTGGGATAACCAATTGGACAATGGCCTTGGACGCCAAGATTCTTAAATAAACAGCTAACTATCTTAAATATTAACAGCTTAAGAACCTTGGCTGGCGTTACGGGAAAACTACTACTAATTATCCCCGTGAACGATCTCGGTGCCTCCCACTTTTGTGCAAGCAGGAGAAAACGCAGGCAATTTTTATGGGTTGCAGACAAAGGAACCATACTATTCATAGCGCGTATCATCCGTGTTGGTAGCAAAATGAGTAGATTTCTTTTCAGCTTCTTCCTGCAAGCAAGCAACAGGAGCTAAGGGTGAGTGTAACCAGGTGACAAATCCAGGCCCCTTTCTGGTAATGATCACTTCGCTGACATTACCTTCAGTACCATCATCATTCATAAACTTGCGATTTTGCAGTTTGCCCTCAACAATAACCCGGGCACCTTTTTTTAAGAACTTTTCGATGAAATTAACCAAATTATCACGAAACACCACAATCCTATGCCAGTCGGTGCGAGTTTGTTGAGCGCCTTTTGAATCAATCCACTTTTCATTGGTGGCAAGATATAAAACTGCGTAGAGAATTTTTTCATCAGTTTCTCTGATCACTGGAGATGCCCCGATATTACCGATGAGTAGAACGCGATTCATGTGTAAGACCTCTTGTGCAGTTGCAAAACACGATAATAAGGCCGCCTGGAATAATTACGCACTCCAGACGGCCGGGGGGAAAGCTTGAACGCCGAAGCATTAAAGCTCGGATTCTCGCAACCACAAATAAAATGACGAGAAATCCTGGTTTTCGTTATGGGATTAGGAGCAACCACTTTTCCCAATAACGAAGGCTGAGCGTACGTCTCACATTTTTCCTGTAAATGTGGATTTTGCACGCAATTCCGTTGTGTTTGTAATGGATCATGCTGATGTACGGACATTAAAATTCTTTCTTCGTGTGACTATAATTAATTATAATCGGCCTCAAACAATCATGTCAATAGAATTTTTAATTTTTAAAAATTAATTATGAACGATCAAAAATCTACGATTCTAATCCATATGCGCGACGAGTTTTGAAGAGCTGCTGATTCTTAAAAAATATTTTGTAAATTATTTACAATGGCAAAGCTAAACCCAAACGATCTAGTTCTAGGATAATATAGTGAGTCCTATGATGCTCGATACCAAAATGTTCAATATGGCGCTGTAGATAGGTATGAGTCAGGGATTCCTGTTTCATCTTAATCCCCAAAAAGGCCAAATCCATATACAGATGACTAAGGTCATCTATTTCTTTTGCAACAAACAAATGGTCAAAAATGGCCTCACTTTGTTGGTAGGCTTGAAGCGCCTCTGGATAACGCTTCTGCGCTGCATACGCCTTTGCCAAAATCAGGTAGGCAAAAGCTTGATTTCTGTGCTTTTGCTCCCCCTTAAAGACTTTGGAGTACAGTTTTAGTGCCTGCTTGATATCATCTTCAAATGATTTTGGTATTGTATTTTTTAGCGTTGATAAATAAATCCCCATAATTGATAAGTTTGCAAAAAAATAGTTAGTTTCATCGGCAAAAAATGATCTAGCGGCTTCATACGTTTCCTGTAAAGCTTGGGAAGCTTCTTTGGCGTTATTCTGCTTTAAAAGAGCAATAATTTTTTGTAGACGTATGTACAAGCGTAAGGCAGGATAGGTACCAGAAAGGTTGGTGTAAAAATTGCTATTTTCAATTACATCGACTGCTTTTTGATATTCTCCTCTATCGGTTAAATAGAAGGCGTATACATATAAGAATAATGAGTTATATGAATTCGATTTAGAATGATTAAGGAGCGATAGCCCCTTCTTAATATATTTATTGCATTTCCTTATTTCTCCCTTTAGAAAGTGATATTGAACAACAATAGCAAGAGTTCTAACTTTATATTCGTAACAATCTTCTTTTTGATTAAGAAGATCAAGCCCTTTTTTAGCTTCTGCAATAGCTTTTGTATAATTTGGGTTACACATGGCTAGAAAAAAAGCCTTTTTGGTATGGTAATCAATTTTTGCATCAACCGATTCAAATTCAACATCTTGGTGTTGCTCAAGCTTAGTAAAGATTGGTTGAACCCTCTCAAAGTCCCTCAATCCAGCCATTAAAATACCTGCAACTTTTATACTAAGAGATGAAATAGCTGGCGTTATGTAGTCAATGCGATAAGCCTCCTCTATCACACTCATTGCATGTTGGAAGTGAATATCATCTTGGCTTATCTTATGAATATCAAGGTCAGTCCTAAATGAAAAATGTTCAGCTAATAGGTAGACCGCTTGATCGATTTGTTCTTTCTTCGACTCTATTGGAATAGTTTGTACCACCATTTGTTTGATCAATTCATGCATAGCAATCTCTCGTTTTCCATTGATTTTTTGTGTGCAAACTTCTATTAAGGATTGCTGATTGATTTTTTGTAGTAAATTTTCAGGCGATTCTTGAATACCATTGAATTCACACCATTTGACGACATAAGACTCGGGAATGCGTTCACTATTTAGAAATGACAACCACCGCAATAGCTGTAGTGAATTTTTTGAAGCTTCCTGCAAGTATTGTAAACTCAATATCAGAGAGCTATGTAGGTCACCATTTTGGTTAAAGGGTGATACAGCAAAAGATTGCTTTAATAGTTTTTCTTGTATTTGGGGTAGTAACTCTAGATAACGCTTTATGGTCATTGTTGGGGATTGGCGAATCGTGTTTACCGCTAAATCCAAAGAGATCGGGTAATCTTGCATATGCTCAGCCAGTATTTTGCAAGATTCCATATGTTCTTGAGGCAGTAATTTCTTAATGAACATAATAGAATCTTGTCGTGAAAAATAAGTAATAAAAATAGCAGGAAATATATCGACTTTTTGACGTGTAGTGACAAGAATATTTGCAAATTCTGATGTTATAAGAGGACTTAGGTCTTTGTTGAAAATTTTCATATCACTAACATTATCTAAAACTATAAGAATCTTAATGCCCTTGTCCTTAACAATTTGTACAACAGTTTGCATTAAACGTTTTGGATGCATTGCATTTAGCAGGTCAGTTCCAGATATATTTTGCGATCTGGTAATAGATCCTGGTAAAGGATATTCATGAAAAAAATGCTGAGCAAATTGCCCAATTTGATCTTGTAAATAGCAACTGGCATCGAACCACCACACCACATCGTAATCTTGATAAACTTTGTGAGCATAGGATTTAGCAATCTGAGTTTTACCAAAGCCTGCCCCTCCCTGTAGTACAACCACCCCAGACTTATTCTGAAAAGCTTCGTTAATTTGCTTAAGGATCGACCTCCTGCCAACAAACTGAGCATTGGCTTGAGGAACCTGCCAAACTTTCGGAATATCATAGGAAAAAATACAGGTAGAGCAACTAAACCAAATCAATGTACACACAATCTTTTTGAATTGTGAATTGGTTGTGATCTTACCCAAAATATTAACTAAATAGCTGAACAACCTTTGCATCCTCTTGTATCCGTTTCTTTGGCAATTTCATCTGAATCATATTCTCACCCGTACCATTTTTGGTAAAATCACAGGCACCACCTAATTTTTCGCTCATAGACACAATTTGTTGTTTATTGAGAAAATATATCTCCTTCTTGCTAAGGTAATTGTACGCACTTTCCAACAATGCGAACCCATCATCACAAACGGTTAATATGACGTTGCTTTCCTGCTCTACGGAGGTCACTTCTATGGAGCCGTGTTCTTTAGCTCGTAAAATAGCTATGTGCACTAAACTTATTACCAAAGTCCCCAAGGCCAAGGCATCGCTCTCAATATACAAATCCTCTGGACATTGGTCATTAAAAGTTATGTTGCGTTCACAAAGAGCACCTAAGAAAATATCTCGACACTTGTTCAGCAGGGGCGTAAGAAGACACCTGCTCGTTTGTCTGGGGCCCATGGTCCCTAACAAAATATCTTGCGTACCTTGTAGGGAAATAGCCAGCAACTGCTCATACTCCTTCTTGCTTAAATTTCGTTCCCCTATACTTTCTTCACAAATTGCTCGAATAGATTGATTGATAATATCTGCCCGTTGTTTGCTGTGCCTAAGTAAATTAGCTAGGAGTTCTTCTTTTGCCGCGGCAGAAGATTTCCAGCAATTACTTTGGTATGAAATATCCTGAACAATTTTCATCTGTTTGGTCAATTCTGATTGCAGATATTGGTTTCGCTCCAAGGCTGCAGATTTTTCTTGCCGTAACATTTTGAGTTCCTTACTCACCAAGAATCTCCTTATAAGAAAAATAAACCAAAACAAAGCAAAACTGATCAGGGCGAGCACCTTGTACCATTTATCATGTTGAGCACAAAAATCGGTATAGGATTGGGGTTGGTGCAAAGTGTAAATAAGTTTGACCTGGGAAAGAAGTGGATCAGTTTTTACGCCACTTTCAAAGAGAATATGAGCTTTGCTCTCTTTACCGTCTTTGTCTTTCCCATGAATCGACTTTTCTGTATGAATTGCTCCACCATCCTGTAGAGGATGCCCCTCACCAACTCTTCCTTTCATACCATAGGCTTCAGTTTCATTGATCTCTATGTCTTCCAAAGTTATATATCTGGAATCTGCAGACAATATCTTGATAAGTCTTGCTTTGCCAATGATCCCTTCAACAGTACCGACCAATTCTTGATTCGATAGTATTTCCTTTTGAAAAATCAATGACTGTTCTGATTTGAGAACTTGAAAGCCTTCCCGATTAGCAGTAACCGCCTCAATTTTTTTGGCCAACTTTGGCGCCTCCACGCCAAACCTTGAAATATTTTTACCCTCTGGATAAGAGGGAAGGTAGCTCATTTTTTTCCATATGAGTGGAGAAACCAATAGGGAAATTCGCTGACTACTATTAAGAATTTCTCGAATTTCCTTTGGGCTTTTCGATGGAAAATTCTTAATTCTAGACCCAATTAAATCTAGACAATCTCGAATTCCCTTGAAAATAACCCTATTTTTATTTTCAAAATTTTGATGAGCCCTTACCTGTTCAGATACAAAAACATGCTTATATTTGTGATATTGATAGATTGAACAAGATAATACTAGAAACACACAAAAGAGTAGAGCCAAAAAACACTCGCACAGGACTGCATATATTGTCTTTTTGTTACTCAACACTTTTGGTATGACGTTGTACACCATTATCCATCTTCCCATTTTATTGGATTTATAGAGGTTCTATAAAATATCCGCAAGTATGTGGAACGGTTACGCAAAATTCTCTCCAGTACTGTCAACATTTCTTTTAAGTGAAATTGGTGGTAGCATAATGCAGATAAAATAAGCGATAGAAAGCCTATGAATGATAAAATTCGTACCCTGTTTGCTGCTTTTTCTTTTTGGAATAACTGGTTTGCAATGTGAAAATAAGATGTCTAACAAGTTGACCCAAAACACTAAAAAATTAAAACAACTTTCAGCTAAGCTAACCAGCTTTTTTGACTTACAACCTGAGGAAGACCTGAAAGAAGTTACCAACAAAATATTAAGTAGCTCAATTATTGAGGCGAACATTAAAGAAACAATCAAAATATATAACAGAAAGATTTACATATTTAAATATCCAAGCGATGGATTATCTATTATTGGATTTATCAATTATGCTCCAGAACAAGGAGATAAATTGATGATGATTCTTAGAGGCGGCAATAGAAAATTTGGCATTTTGAACCCAGCTTCCGATTTAACCTGCTACAAAGACTATGCAATAATAGGGACCTTATACAGAGGTGGTTTGAGTGAAGGAGTGGATGAGTTTGGTGGTGCTGACGTAAAAGACGCCAAAAATTTACTAAGCTTTGTTCCTACACTTGAAAAAAAGTTGAACGCTAAACTAATGAATAGAACCAAATTTCTTATTGGCGGTAGCCGAGGTGGCATGCAAATTTTTCTATTCCTGCAACGCTACCCCAAAATGCAAACCTATTTTCACAAAGTGGTAGGACTATCTGGCCTATATGACCTAACCCTTTTGCAGAACGACAGACCAGAAATGATTAAAATGTTCAAAAGGGACTTTGGCCTTACAAACGATAATGCGAAAGAGTGGTTCATCTACCGTAGCCCGATTAACCACATCAACCAAATCAGCAGCAAGTTACCAATTTTGTTGATTGAAGGGACACGCGATATCCGAGCAGCTAAAGATGATGGCAAAAATATGTTTGCGCAACTACAAGCGCAGGGCAAAGACGTCACTTTCAAGGAATTTATAGCCGAACACTGCCTGTCCGATATGCCAGAACGTATGGATGTTATTGCAAAATGGTTGGAATCGTAGAGACAAGCAGTTCGATTGATGAGGGCCCGTGGCAAACTATCACAAAATCCTTTCAACAAACCATTTTGCAAATCCTTTATCGACAGTTTTGTTTGGTGAGTTCTCTAGGGAGTAATGATAGATGTCTTTCATAAGCTCCATCACCTGATCAAGACTTAGGTTATGTTCCCTTTTGGCAAGAAGCTCAACAATAACCTGCAAACACTTCACGCTAAGATCTGGATACTCAAAAGGGATGACCTTTTGTTTTTCTACCTCGCCCTTCAGTGCCTTTTCACCATACATCAACTCCTGAATGGAACACCCTAAAACTTCAGCAATCGCCAGCATATTCTCAGCACTGGGATGCTTTGATTGACCACTCAAGATATTGCGAATCGTACTATCACCAAGGCCAGCTCGTCTTTGTAATTCTGAAATACTCAATCCCTTTTCCTTTGCACGCGTACGAATTCTTTCTCCAAAAACAGTTGCCATTTAATACTCCTCTACGTCCTGTTGTAAGAACCCACAAACGCATCGCAACAAAATTGCTACAATGACTGGAAGTACTGTTCTCTCTTTCAAATTGCTCAAAACTCAAGAGAACAAGGCCTTACAATTGCTTTCCCCTTATGGCCTTTTAAACCACAAAGGGATGCTGCCTCACTTTTTACAAAAAAACAAGGTTTAATTGCAAAAAACTGAAACTGTGACCTGTTTCTCTCTCTAACGTTGGTTTTAAAAAAAATAGTTGGTGAGAAGATTGGAAACGCTCATATGCAGTAAGCTCTTTGGCGTATTAACACGCAACGTTGATCTGGCTTCACTATCGGGTAGAACTGACCCGTATATTGGTGTAAGTTGGCATTAGCCATCGTGCTGATCTCCTTCAACAGATCACATTTTGGTCAGTGGCGATAGGTGCTTCAACACTTATTCGCCACACTCATGCTTAGATTCTCAACCTTGTAGGCCACCTTGTCAATCGCAAATGATAATTTCACTAAAAAAAATTGAAAATACCTAGAAATCCAGCTCGTTACAGAGGAGTTATACGTTTTCCTGTCTTTGATGTTTAGCAATAATAGCTTGAACTGTACCAGCAATTGGCGCAAGTTCAGTGCTTTCAGGATCGCTTTTTTCAGAATATTGGGTAGAGTACCCGGTAGCTCTGCCCTGGTTCGATTCACAAGCCTTACGCCTATCGTTTGGTGCATGCGCGCTACTTGGGCTACCATCCGACTGTGTTGCTCCCGATTCACCAGTCAGCAGAGCAAAGGTTAATTTTCGTTCCGTTGCCAAATCTTGCAGTGACAAACGTTGCTTTGCCACTGATGCTTCCAGTTGTTGCCGCTCTTGCTCCAGGGTTTGATACATTGGATGTTGTTTGATCTCACGCTCAACAGCTTGGGCAAATGATAGACCTTGTAATTTTTGCGCAAGAAGATCGCGCAAGTGAATTGCATAGATGGTTTCAATCAAACGGCCATCCCAGCCTTTTTCCTTAAATTCTTGGCTGGTAGCGTCAGATCCTTGCTGTAATTTTGTTGCAAACGCCTGTCTGTACTCGGATAACTGCTGATCTGACAAACCATCAATGGCCGTTTGTATTTTTTGCTTGAGATTTTTTTGCACATCTTCCTCGAGTCTCAACAATCGTGAGCTGATCAGTTCTTTCTCATTATTCAGATCCCTGATTGTTTCCAACTGCTTTTGGTATTCAAAATCTAAGAGGGTAGAACGATCTCCAAGAGTAAATTCTCCTGCCAAAATGCACTGAATCGTTCCTGGCTTAATTGCCCAGGAAATCCAAATTTTCTTGAAAGCGCTGCTGTCACTTTCCCCCATCAAGAATTTTGAAGAGGAAATCAAACGGCAATACCGTCTCCAAGTCTGAAGATCGCTTGCAAAAGAAACCTGGAGTGTTTGAGCCAATTTCTGTAGCAAACTAGGTTGATCATGAGCTGCTCCAAAGTCGCCAACTTCTTCTAGCCAAATTTTTTTAATTTTTTCTATCTCATTTTTTTTGAAACTGAAAATTCCTTTTTGGCAAAATTAGCTTTTTCGTTCTCGAGAGAGAATGAGGTAACTTTTGTAGGTATATTTTGTATATAAGGAGACCGAAAGATTCTTTCGTTACAGGAATGAAAGTTTCTTTCGGTCTGTAACGAAAAATTTTCGTTCCTAGAGCGAAAGATGTTTTCGTTACAGGAACGAAAATTTCTTTCGTTCTGAGAGTGAACATCAACAACTTGTTTGTTTATGCCAACTACAGCTGCTTTTTCAACTGTATGGTCTGAAATTGAACGATTTTCTGATTGTTTTGCAATAGGCGCTACGGGTGTTGTTTGCTGTGGAGCATTCTCAACTGATAACTGTGCAAATAAGGCTGCAACTGCATCATGATTACGTACAAAATGGGTAAGGTGGTTTTGTCGATTGTAGTAAGAGGCATATAATTTGCCCTTAAAAGGTTCATGGACACTATCAAAAGCAGATTTACTACTGTAACGTGTGCCGATGCGATCAAAAGCTTTATTGAAAGTTGGTCGCGAGATTCCAAGTTCAGAACACCAGCTATCTTCTTGGCGATACAGCCTGTGCTGACATGGTTCAAGAAATTTATAAAAACCATCCGGCTTGATTTTAAACCAATACTCAAGTCGGTTAAAAAGAATCGCTGCTCTTTCAGAACC
>JBDLIP010000070.1 GCA_039714795.1 Pseudomonadota bacterium
CAACATTTGAAAATTTCATGGCTCTGATGGTGTAGTGTGCCCAGAGGAATCTCGTTTTTAGAAATTTCACGGGCACTCTCAACAGATGCGACAGAACCTTAATGCAAACTGAATTCACCTTTGAAATGGTGAAATTCGCTCGGATGAATTAATTCCGCATGCATTACTGTTACTGAATGCAGTCGTCCATCAAGGTGACTTTCCCAAAAATCCAAGAAATCACTCAGTTCAGGAAAGTCTGGTGAAAGATCCAGTTCTTGCCAAATATAGGACTGTAATATATTGGGGTAATCCGGCATGCGGTAAGTAATTTCAGCAGTTGTCAGTCTGTAATCCTTAAGTTGACGTTCGAAATCTCGCATATCAATACCTCCTGCAAATGCACAGGTATAGAATAGCATGGTTAGTATTACTTTTTTATTTACCGAGATTTTTCTTTTCTGTCTCTCCAATATAAAACATGAGCAATCCCAGCATAAGCCAAAAGACCGATGAGTTCCAATTATTGAAAAAGCTTCCTGAAGCACTAATAGGCCAAAGTTGTAAGGAAATGCTGATAACTAGACCGATAATCAACGGATCACTGTTCATTTTTGGAAGGGCGCGCACAACACGCATTCCCCATACACCTATTAAAAACAAAAATGCGCATAAACCAACAAACCCGGTTTCAACCAACCATTCAACGTAGTAGTTATGTGGATGGGTACTACAGCGATCATAAAAACTATTATCAGGACCATATTTTGGGTTTGGACACACGTTACGAAACTGCCGTATACCAACACCGAAAATCGGGAAGTCCTGCGTAATACGCAAAGCACTCTTCATTAGTACCTGATAAGGGCTATCAAGTGGTTTGTGAAACTCTTGCATAGACCTGTCCAAAAATCGGTTTTTTTGCGATGGCATACATAGTAGGAGCATCACCAATAGGATGCCCATCACAGCATTGGCTGCAAAGAAAAATTTACGAACTCGTGGCATCAGTAGAAAAGCCAATACACTACCTAATCCCATCAGTAAAAGCGCCATTCGTTCACCACTTAGAAATATGAAACCAACAAAGACACCCCATAAACCTAGAGCCAAAAATTTTCCCAACCGCCTTTTATGCTCAACCAAAAACATCATTGAAAAAAGTAGTAGTGGAAAACTGGTCTTTATCAAAAAAATGCCCACCTTAGGCATGCGGAAAGGTCCAGACAGCCGGTCACCATTAATCCGTGGCCGCCCCCTCAAATCAAAACCAAAGAAATATTCATACAAACTACACAAAAGAGCAGTGCTAATTGCCCCACCTAAACTCCACCACAATCGTTGGCGCCAACTTTTGTCCAGCAATACCCACGATTCGAGAGCGACAGCAAAAAGCACGAAGCGACCCCAAGGTAAACTATGCTTTATCCCAAGCGCAAATCCGTTCATCAGCAGGTTGGTTAGCATCAGGTATGCCCATATACCAATTGCGGTCTTGACCCACGCACTTTTAAGCCACGCATTATCTTTTGCCAGAACTGACCGAATGACAAACAAACCAGCAACCGAAGATAAAGCAATCTCAGTGGGCGCAGCACCTACAAGAAAACACCAAGGTAATAAACAGGTGAGAAAACATGCAAACGTTTGCATCCCTTCCAACAAAGTATTTTTGAAATTGCTCTCTACCGCTTGAGCTGAACTTGTTTTCATCATCAGTTTAAGGACCTTTCTCAAAAAGTTGTGCTCGGATGCGATCCAACTCAGCAACCCGATCCTGAATTTTAAAATTTTCCTCTGCACGCTTGAGACCTTTGGCTTGAAAGGTGCGACGCATCCCTGGGTTTTGGATTAAACGTTCAATGGCTTCAGCAAAATCAGACGCCTTATCTGAGTCGACACGCAAAGCAGCATCTCCAATAACCTCTGCAAGACCGCCATATGGCGTTGCCACAAGGGCTGCGCCTCCTGCCATAGCTTCCAATGCGGTTCTACCAAATGGCTCATGCCACTGAGAGGGAACCACAGCAATCTCAGCATACTCTACCTTGTCAAGCATTTGCTCAAAAGGAAGGTACCCATGGTATCGCACGCGTTCTCCCAAGGGTTCAAGTACAGAAAGGACTTGTCGTTCATAGTCTGATTTCTTATCGTGCTGCCCAAACCTTTGCGCCCCAATCATCTCAACACGCCATGGAGTTGGCACCTTGCTTAACACTTGGCGTACAGCTTGTGCGAATAACAGAGCCCCTTTTTCGGGAATAATTCTTCCCACGAATAAAATCACCGGCTTGCGCTCGCCCATTATTGGTGCAATCTGATCTATATCTAGACCTATGGGAATCACGTGTACTTTATTGCTGTGATTTTCAACTCCCTCCAAAAAGCGCGTCTTGAGGTATTCACTCACACAGTACACAACATCAACAATCTGCAAAAAGGCTTGCCGCTGCTTGGCGAATTGTAATCCTCGAATGGTTTGTGGATCATTGTGCAACTGAAAACTCAAAGCGGCATTTGGGAAAGCTCGCTTAATCCATGGGACATAAATTGCCCTATTGTGTAACTCAATTAATTGCGGCGCCATTTGCTTGAAAAGCGAATCTGCGCCTAGAAAGTAGCGATAAGAACGGCTGGAAATGGGCCATGGCGGTAACTTTATTGGTTGATAGTCACACTCTGGAAACGCAGAATTTAATTCTGAACCAAAGACAGTGTGTTGCTTTTGAAACTTGCTGTGACCAACAAAATCTCTTACGACCAATGCGATAGCCCCGGCTTTTTGCGGGCTAAATCCCTCACCACGCGGCAAAAGGGTTACGATGGAAGGATGGGCAGACGTGAACAAAAGTTAACTCCAGTAAAAAGCAGTGCCATGAAATACGCATCAATCTACCAGAGTCCCTTTTAAAACTCAAACGTAACCATTCAGCTCACACGGCCGTCATCCTGGACGTTGCATTTGGAATTCATGACCGTAAGGGCCAATGAATCCCAAATGCTTACGATCCAGGATACCATTTTCTATGATTTGCAAAAAAATAATGGGATCCTGAATCGCAAAGCTCGCAAAATCAGCGTTCAAGATGACGGCCGATGTGGACTGAATAGTTACACTCAAACACCTACTGATCCAAAAAGCTCCGCAATTTCCGTGAACGGCTTGGGTGCTTTAATTTTCGCAATGCTTTGGCTTCAATTTGCCGAATACGTTCACGGGTGACTGAAAACTGCTTACCAACCTCTTCTAGCGTGTGATCGGTATTCATGCCGATGCCAAAACGCATGCGCAAAACCCGCTCCTCTCGAGGGGTCAAGGTCGACAATACCCGAGTTGTAGTCTCTCGCAAATTTGCGTGTACTGCTGCATCGTGGGGGATGATGGCATTTTTATCTTCAATAAAATCCCCTAATTGTCCATCTTCTTCGTCACCAATCGGTGTTTCCAAACTGATGGGCTCTTTAGCGATTTTAAGAACTTTCCTGACCTTTTCCAAAGGCATACTCAAACGCTCAGACAATTCTTCCGAAGTAGGCTCACGCCCAATTTCGTGCAACATCTGTCTCGATGTACGAACAATCTTATTGATCGTTTCAATCATATGCACTGGAATACGAATGGTGCGCGCCTGGTCTGCAATAGCGCGCGTAATGGCTTGGCGAATCCACCAGGTTGCATAAGTCGAAAACTTATATCCACGGCGATATTCAAACTTATCTACCGCTTTCATCAAACCAATATTTCCCTCTTGGATAAGATCCAGAAACTGCAAGCCACGGTTCGTGTACTTCTTGGCAATCGAAATCACCAAACGCAAGTTAGCTTCAATCATCGCTTTCTTCGCACGAGTTGCCATCTGGTCACCCTTTTGAATTTGTACAATGACCTGACGTAAATCCGCTATACTAAGGCCTGCATTTGCTGCAATCTCATTGAATTCTTGGAGAATCTCTTCAACATCATTAGCATGTTTTTCCCAAAACTCTTTCCATTGTGCATTTTTCGAAGACTGGATCAAGTCAGCCCATGCAACCGGTGATTGCTGGGTATATCCCTTCAAAAACTCATCCCGGTCGATTCCACACAAAACAACTAGGCGCAACAACTGCCCGTCATAACGCATAATTTTACGATTTAAACCGTAGAGTTCCTGGGTAAAGTTATCGATCCGTTGTGGATTAAAAGGTATTTCATGAGCAAGAGTAAACAATCTCTTCTTGAGCTTTTTGTACTGATCAGCCACCTTTTTTTCAAGGGATTTTCCCTTCTGTTCATACTTTAAACGTTTTTTGCACAATTTTTGGAAATTAACATAGGCACGATCAATTTTGCCAAGAGTTGCCATGATCTTAGGCATCAAAGCTGCCTCCAGTTCAACTAAAGACGCACCTACTTCATCGTCTGCATCATCGCTATCTCCTGCTTCACTCTCACTTTGTGTTTGTTTTGCAGGCTTGGCAGTAGACTTAGACCCTGTCGCTTTCTTTTTTTTGGGATCTACTCCTGCCTTAGCGCTTTCTGTTCCCTCTTTACTACCTTCTGCACCTTCAAATTCACCTTCACTTTCACCCGTTGCAGAAGCATCAAGCACAATAATGCTGCGCAATGTAATAGCTTCTGCTTTCAGTTGTTGGTACCAATGCATAAGACGCTGATAGGTCAAAGGGCTTTCACAAAGGGCATCCAACACCATAGCCTGGCCCTCTTCAATACTTTTTGCAAGGACAATTTCCCCCTCACGAGTAAGCAATCCAACCGTTCCCATCTCTTTCAGGTACATCCGTACGGGATCATCTGACCGCGCAACCGATTCCTGTTCAGCGGCTACTGCCACCCCATTCTCGTCAGACTCAGTACTCGTGCTTTTTTTATTCTCAGAAGCTTCAACATCAATATCCATATCCATGTTACTCAGCGTGGTGACAACCTCTTCGATTTGTTCAGCTGAGGTTTTATCCTGCGGCAGCGCTTCATTAATCTCATCGTATGTCAACTTCCCGCGTTCTTTACCAAGCTTGGCCAGTTTTTGAATGGCTAACTTGATTGTAGCATCCAATTCTGGTGGCTTTTGGGTCGACTTTGCCTTCGATTTACGCGATGTCGCTACTTTTGCTGTCATAATTCTTTCCTCATTCTTTCCCATTGAAAAGTTGTCTTCATATGTTTGCCTAATCTATAGGCTTATTACCTTACTGTGAATCATCCTGACATCGTTTGTCGCTTCATGTTTTGAAAACGCTGCCAAGTATCTGAACGAAAATGTGTCGTAAACTCAGATTTCACTTTCTCTACATCCTCTTTCATATTCCTCTGGTCCTGCATTAAGTGCACTACTTCTTGCCAACCATCGAGAACTGTTGCTTCTGTCATACCCAACTTTGCAAATGATGCATGGACATATGTCTCCTTAGATAAAATGATCTCAACAATTCGTCGGTATCCTCTGGAAAGTATATGGGATCTCATCACCTGATCGTCAAGGTTTGGAATGCTATGAAAAATATCTAAAATCTCCTGTTTTAATTCTTCAAGCTCACGTTCTTTAAACTCAACCTGTGCGATCTGCTCATCCATCGAAACAAACACTTGAGGATAGTTGATCATTGCAGCAAGAACGGCAAAGCGTTGGCGTTTCATTGGGTCAAAACGGGTACGGATGCCCCCTCTTTGCTCTTGAGGAATAGCATCATTAACTGCTCTACCCCGTACTTGAGGCTTGCTGCGGAAAGCTTGATAAAAACGTTCTTTAAACTCTTGCTGATACAAAGAACGTACACTGGGATCTTGAATTGTCTCTAATTGTGAAAGCACATTTTTTCGCACCAATGCCCGTTGTTCTGGCGTTTGGGTTCGCTGATCGGTCACCCCTTGTTGCCACAGTACTTCTTGCAAAACTTGAGGACTGGTAAACAATGACTCCAATGTGTCCAGCGCATGCTTCTGTACAAGGCTATCGGGATCTTCACCGTGTGGCAACTGTACAAATTGCATTGAAAATCCTGGCTTCAAAAGCGGCAAAGCACGTTCAGCAGCTCTATATGCTGCTCGCTGCCCAGCCTCATCCCCATCAAAACATAAAATAGGCTCAGAATTTAAACGCCAAAGCTGTTGAATTTGCTCTGGGGTCAATGCTGTACCTAAGGGTGCAACAACTTTTTTATAGCCGGCTTGATAAAGTGCCAACACATCCGTGTAGCCCTCAACAATGATCAAGGGCTGATTGTTTTTCGAGTGCTGGTGTGTCTGATGTAAGCCGTATAGTGACTGTCGCTTGGAAAAAAGTAGAGTTTCCGGCGAGTTTAAATATTTAGGTTTGGCATCATCCAGCACCCGACCACCAAAACCAATGACGCGCCCTCTCTTGTCAAGAATTGGGAAAATAACACGATTGCGAAAACGGTCATAGGTTGGCCCATTTTCTCCCTTTCTGGCCAGTAACCCTGCTTTGAGCAAAAGGTCTTCTGAGTAACCTCTGCGTAAAAATTCCCGTTTTACAGATTGCCTCGCAGGTGCAAACCCCAACTGAAATGTATCAACCGTACTCTGCTGCAACCGACGACTTTGCAGATAAGTGCTAGCTGACCTTGCATTTGCTTGCTTAAGCTGTTCTTGATACCAAGCACACACTTCTTGCATAAGAGGGTACAGTTGTTCTTGATCTGTTTGTTGCTGCACTTCTTCAGTAGTTAAAGGCACAGCTTCAGGTAAGCTCATGCCTGCCTTGTGGGCTAGTTCCTTAACTGCTTCAAAAAACTCAAAATTGTGGATGCGCATAAAAAATCCGATGATATCTCCACCGGCGCCACACCCAAAGCAGTGGAAAACACCTTTTTGGTCATTCAACGTAAAGGAAGGCGATTTTTCTTTATGAAACGGGCACAATCCCGAATGTTCTTGCCCCTGCCTTTTAAGGCGTATATGCGGTGCTGCCAATTCCGACAACACAAAGCGATCTCGTAAATTCTGCAAAAAATCTTGAGAAAAGCGCATTGACAACTTTCATGTTTATCATTGTTGATGGTACGGACATCCGTATGTTGTATTATCTCCCGTATTGTCAAAAGAAGCAAGTCTCTGCACTGGAACTCCTACCTTCAAAGGATCTCCCTGGTCAAATACAAACGTTACCGGCAAAGTCTCACCTTCCGATAAAGGTCGCTTGAGCCCCATCAACATAATATGAAGTCCACCTTGCTCCAAGCGCGTTGTTTGCCCAGCCTTTAGAGCAATTTTGTCGACAGGGCGCATTTTTACAATATTCCCTTCATGACTGTGAGTATGTAATTCAGCATGATCACAGACCTGCTTTCCGACACGCACCTCAACCAGTGAACGATCTTGATTTTGCGTATTGTGAAAATTTGCGTAAATCACACCCACTGGACCCGTGCTGGCACGCGCCCAAGCTGAACCAATCTGAACTTTCTCTGTTGCTGCAGCAAGCAAATTTGCTGCATTAGAAAGCAAAATGCTTGAAACAAGCACTAAGTGTGCAAACCGATGACCCATAATCTTATCTCCTCTCTAGCTCATTACAGAATTCCTTATACGTCAGGGGCAGACTTTTTTCAAGGCTGCTGCCGCGGAGGATGTCATCGTAAAAAAATCATAAAAATTGTAAATTTAAAGTTATAGATCACAGCTTTGCTAAGGCTCTGTCGCATCTACTGGAATATTTGGGATGGTTCAAAAAATCATGAAAATTGTAAGTCAAACTTTCAATTTTCATGATATGCTCTCCCTATGAAACGTGATCTTTACTTAAAAAAAATTGACAAAAATTTTGCTGTGAATCCTGCTGTTGCTTTGTTGGGACCACGTCAGTGTGGCAAAACTACGCTTGCCGAGATGTATGAAAAGACACTTAAAGGCAAAACTGCTGTTACACGGTTTGATCTCGAAAATCCACGAGACCTCATTCGACTACAAGACCCCATGTTGGCTTTGGAGAATCTAGACGGACTGATCATTATTGATGAAGTGCAAAGGCGGCCAGATTTATTTCCTGTGCTACGGGTATTGATTGACCAACACCGACCAGGACGACAATTCCTCATTTTGGGCAGTGCTTCACGCGATCTGATTCGCCAGTCATCTGAAACTCTGGCGGGTCGGATTTCTTACTTAGAGCTTACACCTTTTTCATATGAGGAAACCCATAACATCCAAACTCTTTTGCTCCGCGGTGGATTTCCGCGCTCTTACCTAGCGCCTTCAGACCAACAAAGCTTTAGGTGGCTTAGAAACTACATCACAAACTTTCTCGAACGTGATCTGCCCAGCTTTGGCATCAACGTCGCCCCAGAAATGATGCGACGCTTTTGGATGATGATCTGCCATTACCATGGCAATCTCGTAAACTTTTCTGACTTGGGGCGATCACTTGGTGTCTCGCATATCACCATCCGTAACTATCTTGATATCTTATCGAGCACCTTTATGATCCGGCAACTCAACCCTTGGTTTGCCAACATCAACAAGCGCCAAGTCAAAAGCCCAAAGATCTACTTCAAAGACAGCGGTATTTTCCACCAGCTCTTAGGGGTTCGGAGTTTTGAGGATCTTACCCGTCACCCAAAGCTAGGCGCATCTTGGGAAGGGTTTGCTCTTGAACAAATTGTGCGTCACTATGATGCTGATCCTGAGGATTGCTATTTTTGGGCCGTGCATAGTCAGGCTGAGTTAGACCTGCTTATTATCAAGGACGGAAAAAAACTCGGATTTGAATTTAAATACACCGATGCCCCCAAAATTACAAAATCACTTAACACCGCTTGGGAACTCTTGGAACTTGATGCATTAACTGTCATCTACCCTGGTCCAGCAGACTACCCACTCACGACCGATATTCATGTGCAAGCACTGGAGTCTCTATTGTCACAATAAAGAAACTCAATGCCCCGTTATTTTATGAAAATTGTAAGTTATACTTTCAATTTTCATAGCTTTCAACCCTTCACACCCATACGAATTACGACTCGAGCGGTTGCAACCGCTCCAACAGGTTCTGTCGCATCTGTTGCCGTCCCGTAAAGATTGAGGTATCTTCACTAGGAAGGTAGGTGCTCAAATGTTCAAAGTTTCAGAAAAACTCTCACATCATTTTAAGGGATTCAGTTCTTCAGCTTCAGTAATCCTGATGTTTGTCTATATGAAGTTTCGATTCTCCCTCAGTTATCGCGAGTTGGAAGAGATGATGCTGATGAGGGGTGCAAGCGTTGACCAC
>JBDLIP010000071.1 GCA_039714795.1 Pseudomonadota bacterium
AGTGTTTTGAAAAATCTGTAGTGACTGGAAGGGCAATTTTTGAAAAATAAATCCTTATTTACCAACGGCTTGACGACTTCGTCCGCTGAACTTGGGTTAGGTAACGTAGTGTGCAAGTTCATGACTAAAAAAAACTTGCACACTGTGTTAAATCGAAAGAGGGTAGGGGGCAAATAATTACCGATTAGTGCGCACAACAATTTACCGCTTAATTATTGAATTAACAAGCTGACCGTTATTACCCCAACAATTCCAAGCCCTACAACGATCAGTAGCCAAAATTTTCCTAAAGGCTTACGCTTTTTCTTCGGCATTTCTTGTAGGGTGAGGGGTCTAAAGTCAGAATCCATAATGGGTTTTCAGTTAATTTTAGAATTTCAAGGTTGCCAACTGCGTGCGATCTTGCCCTGGCTTTCAGTTTTCTGCTCTTGTTGGCTTTTTTCTTTTCTTTCCTGCGCCACCAAAGCCTGCTTTTCCTTCATTTTTTCCAATTTCTTCAGAGCTATTTCCTTCTGGTGTGGTGTTACCTCACCACTCTTCTCTCCGTTGAGATCATAACGATGCTCCTGTGCAATTAGAGTTTTAAGATATCGCATGCGCCAGGTGTAGAAAGTTAAGGCACGACGTATGGCTTTTTTGGATGGCATTCCTTCAAAATGTTCAGCAAGCAAATCTTCTTGAATGCCAAGTTTGAGAGGTTTTAGAGTACTTGCATGGAAACATTCGGGGAATCTTTGACACAGCAACTCCATCACCTTCCTGGTTTCTTCATCTCTTTGTTGCCTGGATTTAGGTGGAGTAGGTCCTTTTTTAATTACCTTCTTTTTTGGGGCCTTATAGTATTTTTTCTTTTTACACTTTTTTTTATCGTGTTTACCATCCTTACCAGCTTTCTTATGGTCTTTTTTGCTTTCTTGAGCATCAGCTTCGTTTTGATTAGCGCAGTCAGTATCTTTGCTTTCTTCATTATGCTCAGCTTTCTTGCTTGGCACGTCTTCAGCATTTTTTTTAAAGTTAAGAGTTAGGATTTTGCGCTTTGGTTGCATGGAGGTCTTTCCTTAAGAATGTCAATAATTCTCTTCAATTAATATTTTGAGTTTTCCATTCAGGATCTTATCTTCAAATTCCTGATCAACCCTATATTGTTTCAAGGTATAGTTGCAACCAATTCTCTTGGCTGCATTAAACCTCTTAGCCAGTTTTACCCCAAGTAAGTGCTTAATATCAACTAAATCTTGGCAGATTTGATGTCGCAACCTACCTTTTTTCCCAATTCCGCCATGATAAGTTGTTAACAGCCAACCACTAAGCAGGTCAGGTGCCAACAGCAAATGGTAATAGCGAAATATTTTTTTATCTGTAGAAATTGCATGTAAGGAAAAGTGTGCTCGCATTATTCAGCTTCGTAGAAAAAATAATTTCTGATGTTGTCGCCTAGCACTACCTCTTTTTTTTTAAATGTAGAGTATCTCTCTGGTAGGAATATGCGACGATATTTATGTATTGCGCTATAGTTAATCTCATTTGTGTTTTCCAATAATCATTTGTAATTTATGTTCATCTATTAAATTCATTCGATTTCAATAAATCCATGGTTATAACTCTGTCGGTTTGTTAGTGGCAAAATTTTTAAAGTAGCATAACATTTTTGGAAAAACTTTTTCACTCTTGGTACTGATTTAACTGCATGGGTAAAAGCTGCAAATATTTCCGTTGAGTCTGCAGATTGCCTTCCATAAGGGTCTAAGAATCCTTGGCTGAGTTTCTTGGCAGTCTTTTCGTCAAGTTCCCACTTGTTTCTGTAGTAACCAGGTGACTTCCAGCCCCAGGCAATGGTTGCACAAGCTTTTCCCAAGCAGTCAAAGGCAACGGCACTTACCTTATGGCAATTGCACCTATTTTCAGGGCAATACAAGTCAACAATTTCGTAGACTGAAGGGTTGGGTGAATTAGCTTTTCTAAGCACAACCCGAAACCTATCTTTTGCCGCCAATTCGGGAAATTCTCTGCAAAAGGGAACCATTAACATCTAAGCAATTCTCTTTCAGCTTGTTGAAAGACCCCAGGGTCATTTTGCTATCTGGAAGTCATAATCGCACTTAACAAAGGGATTGACAAGTTTTTACATTCCCTAGTTCTTGAGGAGTTGAGAAATGTGTGCGTTGCAAAAATAATTGTGTTGAACTCCACGTAATGGAGTTATTTTCTGTGCCAATTTTTTCTGTGCCAATTAATGAATGTAAATCAGCATGCAAAGCTGCACCACTAAATAGGACCGTCGAGCGCCACAGCATTACTTGACGTTCGACGTTATCAATACTCCGTGTAATAATCTGCTCCTTCCTAGACTTCTGTGCAAGAGTACTCCACAAACTCCCTCCAACTTTGCTCCATCTCCTCTTCGTAACGATCTGCTTCAGCCTGGCAGCTAGCACAAAAACAGTTTTCCGAATAACTTGATACATCAAGGAACTCTAAACAATCGTTAATAAACATCAAAGTATTGTTCCTAAAACATACCACAGAGACGACATTAACTTATTTTCTGCAAAAACAATGCGAAATGCATACGCTTCTCTAGCGTTTTCTTGAGCCATTTGTGGGGTTAGATGGCTGTTCAAAATGATTTAACAATAATTTTTTTTATTTTTTTGGTTATTTTTGTGGGGTAAAGACAGAGATTTCTTCACCTTTGGACGACATTTTTTGCAGATTAATATCATCTCATTGTCAGATTTTTTATCGAGTAGTGCTTTTGATAAATGACATTAATTTCTAAAAACTCCCGGCTTCTTGTGAAAAATTTTGCTGCAATTTTATACCCAATACATCACTCCGAACATCAGTTTGGAATCATCCAACACCCCGGTCAACAACACCAGTTAGGATTTTTTATCTGATCGTTTAGCCTGTTTTGTGGTAGCTAATTGGGATAATTTGCAATATTTTTGCCTAAGCATCACTGACAATGCAGCAATTTTTTAACATAATTTTTTATCCGTAACTCTCAATTTTAACCTCTATCTTTATCTTTTTTCTGCATTTTTTTCTGTGCTTTGTCATCACTCCTGGCATTTTATTCTGCCAAAGATCGCTTACCTTTTTCAGCCCAAAGCATTTTTTGTTGTGGCAAAGTGTTGAGGTCGCAAGTAGATTTCATCTCAACTAATGCCCCCATTAATGCAGCTACATCTTCAAAAACCTCATCGTCTTTTTGTAAATCTTGCCCAAGTTTGATGGAAAATAGATCGATAAATCCTGATTTAGCTAATAAGCCTCCGAGCTGAATTAGGGTTTTAGTTCTGGCTTTTCTGAAACTCATAGTGCTTTTTTGTAGTTTGCGTTTGAAAGTAGATTGCTCATGCTGATACTGATTTAAGTTTCTGTTGATGGTCTGCAAGCGTTTGCTGATTTTTCGATTTGTTAGATTGTTTTCTTTGCTTTTTTGTAGCTCGCTCTTTTCGAAAAAATTCTCTGCCCACTGTCCTCCATTTTTCTATCTTGTCAGAATCAGGCGAAGATATTTCTTGTTTGAGTTCTAATAAAGCTCCCAGCAAGATCTCCTCATCAACAAATCCCAACTCAGCTTTGAGAATGGTTTGAGCAAGATCTTGGGCTTTTTTTTCGATGAGGCTGTGCCTTTCCTCAAGCAAGGCTTTGATCTTGGAATCGAGTTTATCTAGTTTTCTTTGGTCTACTTTTTGTTGAGACATGTTGAACTCCGCAGGTTTATTGAGGATATTAACACAATATCCTGGCCAGGAAAATAGATAAATCCTGGGTATTTTGGAACCATCACAAACGAGCTATTACATCCCTGTACGAAGAGATTTTGAGGGTTTATAGGCAAAATATGGGGAAAGGAGAAAATCGACCGTTCACTTCAAAATCTTGAAGTGCGCACTTATGCACTATGTGCTTGCGCGCGCCTGCCGCGGGCAGTATATTGTCTTTAAAAGATTTATGAACAGGATTCAAGGCAGTGGCAAATTATCACCTACATGGCAACTTTGTTCAGCGCAGCACTGGTCGCAGTGCTGTTGCAGCATCTGCTTATATTGGCGGTAAGATAATTTTTGAAGAACGTCGCGAATTTACCTATGACTACTCCAAAAAAACCAATGTAATTTACAAAAATATCCTTGCCCCCAAGGGAGCTCCCGATTGGGCTTTGCAGTCAGATAGTTTGTGGAATAAGGTTGAAAACTATGAAGATCAACTGGCCGATGCAAGATTTGTTAGGCAAGAAGCTAGGGAAGCTTATAAGACCTGCGCGCAAACGGCTCAGACTTTTGAAGGGTCTATACCAGTAGAGTTTGATGAAGAGCTTGCCATAGAATCGGTTGAGAAATTTGTAAATGAAAGGTTTGTCTCGCGCGGTTTGGTTGTTGATGTAGCCCTGCATTGGGATAAAGGTAACCCACACTTTCATGCATTGATATCAAGGCGAGCGCTTGAGGATGGAGAGTTTTCGACTGCAAAAGATCGTGAGATATGCACTAAAGCAGCACTGAAGGAAACCAGAGCCCTGTGGGCTGAGGTGTTAAATCATGGACTTGAAAAAATGGGATCACCAGAGAGAGTTGATCATCGATCTTTTAAGGATAGAGGCCTTAAGATTATCCCCACCTATCATGAAGGCTGGGCGGCCAGGCATCGGGTGCAAGTTGGTAAATCGTCACGAATTATTGATGATAATGAAGAAATCCGTCAGGAAAACATCAAGATTTTCAAAGATCATCCAGAAGAGCTAATCAAGCTTGTAGCAGGTAACAAAACAGTCTTTAGCAAAGCAGATTTAGAAGCTGAGATCTTCAAACGAGTAGGCGGTGATCCAGTATTGCACAAAGTGCTGTCAATGAAGGTTGCAGGTGTCGAAATTCCCAATGAGATTGGTAAAACGGCTAATGATGATGCAGTGTATGAACCAGGAGATTCAAATGAGATTGAAAGAAAATTTACCGCTGAGCTGGAGGAAAATGCCAGTAAGCTGAGCGATATTGTGCTAACAACAGATGCCGCCTCATCGCTTGGCAGTGATGTTAGGGGCAGAGAAATTTATACCGCAAAAGGCTTGCAGGAGCAGGAAGAGAAGATTGTTGCTAATGTAGAAACTTTGCTTGCTCGAAGCACCAAGCAAGTTCAGCTTACAGCTGTAGAGCGCTGTATAGCCAAACAAGAGAAACAACTATCCAAGCAGTCTGGCAATAAGATTCAGCTCTCACAGGAACAAACTGCCGCAGTTGAATTTCTAACCACAGGCCCGGATGTTCGGGTGATGATTGGCCGTACTGGTACGGGTAAGACGACAATTATGGCGCCAGTGGTGCGTGCTTATGAAAATGCCGGGTATCGGGTTTTAGGTACAGCCTTTCAGGGCAAGACCACTGAGAATATGCAGCGCGACATTGGTATTAACAGCCATACGATAGATTTTTTTAACTACCGTTGGAAAAAATACCGCAATTATAGTGAATTGATTGCCAAAAAAAGAATACGAGGAGTTACCAAAGACAAAGCGTTGCAGAAGATGCAAGGATATGCTCAGTACAACTTGACCGCCAAGGATGTAGTCGTTGTTGATGAAGCGAACATGATTGATATGAATCGTTGGTCAATCTTGTTAGATGAGGTTGCCAGTAAGGGAGCCAAACTGCTGGTAATTCAAGATCCAAATCAGATTAAGGCCGTGGGCCGAGGTGATGTAGGTCGGGTTTTGCTTGAGCAGAGTGAAGCTACAGAGCTGACAGAAATTTACCGGCAACGAATAGATTGGCAAAAGCAAGCTTCACAGGCTTTAAATCAGCATGACGTTGAGCGTGGTTTAGCGCCTTATATCGACAATGGCCGGGTTGTGTTAAAGGAAGAGGCAGAGTCAGCCAAATGGCATTTGATTGAAGCATATGTACGCGATCACCGAGAAAATGCCAACTCGACTAAGCTGGCGATGGCTTATACCAATAAGGACGTTATGGATTTGAATCTTGGTATCCGTTCACAATTCAAAGCTTTGGGATTGCTTTCAGGGCATTTTGAAATTCATGGCCGGGAGTTTTCTATAGGGGACCGGGTTACCTTTAAGGAAAATGATAATATTGGCATTTATGTGCGGGAGAAGTTTAGCTTGGCGCATTTTTTCAAAGCGCCAAGCCATGGTGTTAAGAATGGAACTTTAGGCAGTATCACCGGTTATAATACCCGATCTGGGGCAATAACGGTGTTGGATGATAATGGTCGTTCGCTGGTATTTAATCCCGCAGGTTATGACAAAATCGATTATGGTTATGCGATTACGGTGAACAAATCAGAAGGTGACACGGTTGATCGCAGTTATCTGTTTTTGGATCCGTTGATGAATGCCAATAGTTTATTGGTAGGCATGACACGGCATCGTGATGATCTTTTTGTCGCAGCAGCCAAGGATCACTTTCCTGAAATGAAGGATCTTGTCTCGAAATTGAGCAAGGGAACTTATAAGAAAATGGTGACGGATTATACGATCACTGAGGAAAACCGTCCCTTTTACCAAAACGTCCGTCACTACCATGATATATCTCAAGAGCGCCATGAATTTTTAAGTAGAGCGCTTGAGAGTGACAGTAAGGAAGAGCAAGATCAATTGTGGTCTGCTTATGAAAGCTTTGGCCAAGTTCTGCAAGAAGCAGCCCTGGAAATAGTTAATAATTGGGATGAGCACCATGTTTTTGCCGCCCAAGCTAATCTGCGGCGTGATGTATTGGAGGTAGCAGCAGGACTGCGGCAGCGGCTGTTAAGTGAGCTAGAGTTGCAGGCTCGCAGTGAGGTTATGGCTTATTTTGATCTATGTGCAGAAAAGAACAAATTATGGTCAACTATCAAGGCAACGCATCCAGGCTCCCTAGCCAAGGAGCATGAGCTTTATCCTAGTTATGATGCTTTAAGGGATGAGTGTTATGCCGCAGCTTATCCAATTGCCAGTACACCGTCCCTCTACAAGCAATTTTTTAAGTTTACCAAGCTAGAAAAAGCCCAAAGCATTGCAGATGATCCTAATTCAGAAGCTGGCCCAGAATTTGAGTACCGGGACAGTTCAGGACGGATTTGGGATAAAATGCCGGCTACCTGGCAGGCTTTACAGGGTCACAGTAAGCAGTATATCGAATCTCAAAGGGAAGATTATTATGTAAATGGGCTTTCAGAGGCAGATAGAGCCGATTATGCTTTGATGCAAGGTTACATGTCGGCAGTAAAGGATGTGGCCAGTTCGTTTCACAGGTTGAAGGAGTTAGATACAGCAGCGGTAACCTCAACTCAGACGCAACGCCAGGTTTATCAAGATGTGTTAGATACAGCGGCTTTAAAGCGGGATCAATTGGCCTTTAAGATTATCGAAGAGGTAGCTGATCCGTATCGTTTCTTGAATCGTTTTGCCACAGACGTAGATAAATTACTCGAGGAGGAGGCAAAATTCCTGCGGTATGCAGTTGCCGGTGAGGTGCGAGGGCATTTGCAGAGTTATACCGAGGCTGAAAGTTACCAAGATCGAATTTATTACGCTGCTAAGTTAACAGATATGGTTTTAGGTAATGATCTGCATAAACCCTCTTATGCTTTGCTCAAGAACCTTGGAGCCGATCCAGCTATGCTTCAGTTTGAGGCCAACATTCATGCATTGATTCTTGATGGTAAGATAGCAGATAAGGATTACAGTAAGGTTTTTGTAAACTTTGAAGAGCACCATGCAGCGAGAGCAGAGAGTTCGTGTCAGTGGAATTTGATTAAATCCCAGGTTCACAAACAAGTTGTAGATCTGCAAGAGGAGCTTTTGCAGGAATACAAGCATGAGGGAGTGCTAGAGCAGGTAATGCCACCACAAGTGACTTCGTCACAAGTGGTATCACCGCAAGTGGAATCGCCACCTACAACACCGTTGCAGGAAATCAGAGGCCAGGTTATCCAGGAGTTAAAGTCAGAGACTCAGGATAAAATTTCTGAAATGCAGATTTTGCAAGAAGTCAGCAAGAAGTTGACTGCCAATGATTGGGTGACCGATAAGTTAGCCATTGAGGGGCAAAATGATAATTCCCCTTATGTGCGTTTGACAGCCCTGCATGCATCTCTGCAAGCAGGAGCTTCAGGGTATTTGCAAGCTGCTGATGTAGCTGTTGTTGAATCTTGGCAGCAAGCAAAAGCTGCTCGGCAACAGGCAGCGTATCATTTGTTAAATAACCGTGAGGAATGCAGCATTGTTGCTCTGGCTAGCAGTAACATAACCAAGCGTTTGTTGGAGGTTGATGCACATGAATATCAAATTAAAACCCTTGTGAGTCAATATTCCCAGGCTGATACTGCGGAAACTAAGTTAACTTTGGCGCAAGAAATTGTTGCTTGGAAGGAGTTTGAACACCGCGAAAACACCAGCAGTACGGTTGTTGAAATCATGTCGCAAGGGGTTCGGTTTGAAGATCTTGAAGCTTTGCAGATTGTGGCAGAGGCCAGAGCTAATGGAACAACTTTTGCCGGAAAAGAATTAGAAAAGTTTGTCGTTACAGCGGAATCGTTTTCGCATTGGAAGCAGGAATATTCGAAAATCTGGCAGCAAATCAGCGCCGACGTCGTGGCTAAAACCGCTCCACTTGAGCTTGAATATGCGCAAGTAAAGCAACAGGTAAAACAATTGGTTGCGGCAATTATTAACGAGCATGCAAGTGGTAAAACATCTGATCAGGATCAACAGGTTAACCAGGAATCGGGGCAAAACGAGCAAACGAATGCAGCAGTAGGAGAGGGAATAAATGGGGATGTCCTTAAAGCTGCGAGCAAGTTAACGAATAGGTTAGAAGCTCAGGTGAAAACAATTTTCAATACGCTTGAGTTTAAACAAGATATTAGTCGAGGTTTAATAGAGCAGTGGTTTGTTGCTGGAGACCGGCAAGTTTTATCTGAGCCAGCTGATAGCCTGCTGCAACAACAATTTTCTTGTTTGCAGGCAGCTGATGCCAAGTTGCATGATAGTTTGCAGCGTTCATTTGCCGACCAAGATATTACGATTAAGGATGGGAAATTTGACAAGGAAGGCATTGATGATTGCAAGGATGGTGATTTCAAGCGCAGGGCTGTTCAGTAAAAGCTTGCATTTTAGGTAAAATTTAGCTTTAGTATTGTCTAACCGTAACAAATGGA
Source organism: Pseudomonadota bacterium (assembly GCA_039714795.1). Lineage (NCBI taxonomy): Bacteria > Pseudomonadati > Pseudomonadota > Pseudomonadota bacterium. The sequence goes on from JBDLIP010000071.1 coordinate 9,163, forward strand.
GGTTAAGATGTTACTAGAAATTCTC
>JBDLIP010000072.1 GCA_039714795.1 Pseudomonadota bacterium
GATTTTGCGTTTGATCTATTTTAGAAACGTATACATCCGCAGACTGACAGTCCACACATATAATTTCTGAAAGCATTTTCTTACTCCTTTTTGGTTGACTGGAGTACAATCTAGTTAAGTTTTTATTAAAATCCAAGATACTTTAGGGAATACGACTAACCCAGTCCCTGCTTGGCGAAAATGAAAGAGCTAGAGGCGGTAAGCTCTCAGTAAAGACGTTGCTAACCTGAGTTATCTCTTATCCAAAACTCAGGTTGAATAATTTAGAAAAATTCTCTGTTGTTGCAAGAGCCAATTTTTCAGCCGTGATTCCCATCAAGTCCGCCACAACTTGGGCCGTATGCACCATGAATGCTGGTTCATTGCGTTTTCCGCGCAAAGGGACAGGGGCCAGATAAGGAGCATCTGTTTCGAGAAGAACTCTATCTAAAGGCAAACGTTTCACAATGTCTTTCAGGTCGTTAGCTTTTTTGAAAGTGACAATCCCAGAAATTGAAATGTAGAACCCCAAATCCAACGACTTGTCAGCTAAATCTTGACTGCCACTGAAACAATGCATCACACCTGTCATATTGCCCTGCTCGGCCTTTAACAGGTCAATGGTATCAACTTCGGCATCACGGGTATGTACAATCAAAGGCAATTTTGTGTGCTTTGCAACATCAATGTGAGTGGCGAAGGCTTGTCTTTGCGCATCCTTAGGACTATGCTCATAATAATAATCCAATCCTGTTTCCCCAAGTCCAATCACTTTGTCATGGACAGCAAACTGAGTTAAGACTTGTGCGAGATTCTCTTGATTTTCAGGAATCTGCGCTTCATGCGGGTGCACACCTACTGAACAATAAAGTTCTTCATGGGTATTTGCCAGATCGAGCAGAGTCGAAGCTTCGTTCAGTTCTGTGCAAATTGTAACCATAGTGTTTACACCTGCCCGCTTTGCATTATCTAACACAACATCCAGTTCGCCGGCAAAACGTTCATCATTTAAATGGCAGTGGCTATCGATCCACATTGGCTAAGCTGCTTTTTCAAATCGAGGAAACACCGGTTCAGGTACCGGCAAAGGTGTACCTGGTATCAGAACTTCTCCCCCCAAAGCCATCAAATCCCTTTGTGAATCAGGGATACTGAGAAAATCAAGGAACCGCTCACTGGCTTGAGGAATCACAGGTAAAGCTAAAACCGCCAGATAGAAAATCGCCTCCATAAGTACAAAAAGCACTGTTTGCATACGTTCCACATCCGTTTTGCGCAAACTCCAAGGTTGTTCACGATCAATGTAACGGTTGGCTCTACCAACACAAACCCATATAGCTTCACACATTTTGCTTAAGGACTGCTGCTTGGCAAGTATTTTTAACTCTTCTGGCAGCTCCTTAATCTGTTGCAAGAAAGTTTTATCGCCATCATGAAGTTTTCCAGGCTGTGGTACTTGCGCCCCTGCATGCTTTTGTACAAAAGAAAGTACCCGTTGAACTAAGTTGCCAAAATCATTGGCAAGGTCGCTATTGATGCGTTGAATGAAGGCTGCATCAGAAAAATCTCCATCCTTACCAAAGGGAACCTCTCGCATCAAAAAGTATCGCACCTGATCAGCACCGTATTGCTGCACCAGTTCAAAAGGATCAACAGTATTACCTATGGATTTCGACATCTTGTTCCCATCTTTGGTCCACCACCCGTGGGCAAAGATCCGCTTAGGTGGCTCAAGTCCCGCTGCCAATAAAAACGCTGGCCAGTAGATTGCATGATGACGCAAAATATCTTTACCAACCAGATGTGTGGCACTGGGCCAGAAATTTATATACTTTGGTGTTTGCACATCTGGATATCCCAAGGCACTCAAATAATTGGTTAGGGCATCAAGCCACACATACATCACATGTCCCGTATCGCCGGGCACAGGCACGCCCCACTTAAATGTAGAACGGGAAATTGAAAGATCTCTGAGTCCCCCTTCCACGAAACGCATAACTTCGTTGCGGCGTGTCTTGGGACCTATGAAATCAGGATTTTCGGCATAAAAACGCAACAGTGGCTCTTGCCACTCAGAAAGCTTAAAGAAATAACTGGGCTCTTCAATCCACTCAACCTCAGCGCCTGTAGGTGCTTTGCCGTCTACTAGCTCGCTTTCAGTATAAAATGTCTCGTCACGCACACTGTACCAACCTGCATACGTTGATTGATAGATTTGCCCGTTATCAGCCAGTTTCGACCACAAGGCCTGCGCTGCCTTTTTGTGGCCTGCATCTGTGGTGCGGATAAAATAATCCTCAGATAAATTAAGCATTTGACTAAGATCGCGAAAATGCTCTGCCACATCATCGACAAACTGTTGTGGACTGACACCTTTTTTTTCAGCGGCACGCTCAATTTTTTGCCCATGCTCATCGGTTCCCGTCAAAAAGAAAACCTCATGACCAAACAAACGATAGAAGCGCGCTAGTACGTCTGCTGCAATGCTTGTATAGGCATGACCAATGTGCGGCACATCATTTACGTAATAAATGGGAGTTGTTATGTAGTACGGAGCCCCTGGCATATCTTCCTAAACCCTCTCGTCACGGTGCTTTGACAATTAGCCTAAAGGTTTTGCGGAAAATTTTCCACCGAAAAGAGAATTATTAATGGGTTGTTTAACCCAGTACTTGTTGAATCTTATCTCCCATTCCAAGATCAAACATCCCAAGATCAACGGAGTTTTTAGTTTCAATTTTAGGTGGCATAAAGAGAGTATCTTTTAAGTCAATTAATTGCTTACTCAGCTTATCAAATTCAGAAGAGTCTATGTCAGAGACGCTCTTTGACAGGGTAAAACCATTTTGATGGCTTATTGTTATCTTATCCAATGTCTCTTGGATATCAAGCAGACCTTCAGTCATTACCTTACACTCTGCAGGAGCCGGTTGTTCAACATCAGGTGCTGCGCAAAGAGTCTTTCTCAACTCACTCAACTGTGTGCCCAATACCTGGTAAGAATCAGAAATTTTTTTGTAGAAATCACTATTCGACAACTTAGAACCATTTTTATAGTTTTCACTTGCCTCATTACAATCAACAATGTATGCATCTAAAGTATTAAACGAACCTGTTGACACGACAACTTCCATGAGCTGCTGAACCGATTTAATGTTGTGAATGCGAGGTAGCAACCTGATCAAAGATCGAGACGTAGTCTCCGCTTCAACTCCAGCCCTTGTTTTTGCCTGAACATCGCGCATAAAAGGTGCTACTGCTGCCAGCAAAGCAAAAAACATCAAAATCTTTTTCATCCGTCAACTCCTAACAACTATCATGCGAATCAATCAGGAGTGCTGCATAATTTCAGCGATCTCCTTATTAAGATATAATCAATTATGGGCAAAATTGCAACTTTTCTGAAACTTGTGCAGCATAGAGATTTTTTGGTTCTTATGAAAAATTAGTGGGTAAGGTGAACAATAAACTTTTAGAGAGGGGGTCGGCTTTAAAAGGTGGATATAGCATTGTGGTGCAATTAAATTTGCCATCAAGTACAAAAATCATTTATAAGTGAAAAGAGATGATAGTATCAAAGTTGGTTATGATGAATCAAAACGCACGTATAATTGTTGTCGACGATGACCAGCGACTCCGTCAGTTGTTAGAGCAGTATCTAACAGATCGGGGGTTTTCTGTACAAACCGCTTGTGATGCAACTCAAGCTTTGCATTTGCTCAAGACCCAAAAATTTGATGCCATGATTTTAGATGTCATGATGCCGGGAGAAGACGGTTTGGCGTTTACCAAACGGCTGAAACAGGACTTTTGCAACACACCAGCAAATAACACTCCAATCCTTTTGTTGACAGCCATGGGAGATGCGGATGATCGTATCGCAGGCTTAGAGCATGGGGCGGATGATTATCTTTGTAAGCCCTTTGAACCAAAAGAACTCTTGTTGCGACTACAAACCATTTTGCGGCGACATCATGCAATAAGTCCGCCGCCTAAAGTACTACAAACACTTAAGCTGGGAAAGTTTACCTTTGATTCTGAGCGTGGCATGCTTTACGCAGATGATCAGCCAGTCAATCTGACCTTTGCTGAAGCACAACTGCTAACCTTTTTGGCACGCCACCACGGACAACCCGTTTCACGAGATGATTTGGCCAAACATGGGGGGGTTAACTTGAGCCCACGAACCATCGATGTGCAAGTGACTCGCCTGCGGAAAAAAATTGAAGTTGACCCACGTCAACCGCGTTATATTAAAACAGTTCGACATAAAGGATATATCTTATGGGCCGACTAAGAATTTTACGCCCATTTCATACATTAAAAAGCTTCCTTCCCAAGCACCTTTTTGGACGAGCTCTACTTATTTTGCTTGTTCCGCCGCTGTTGGCAACCAGTATTACCATCTACGTTTTTATTGATCGTCATTTGGACAATATTACGCGCAGGCTTGCAGATGACATTGCTGGAGAAATTGGAGCGACCGTCAGCTTAGTGCAACAGCACAAACTTGAGCCTGATGAGTTACGCCAATTTGCCAGACGTAACTTTGGTTTTGATGCAACCGTACTGAAAAGTATTCCCTCACGGCGCAAGCACCGAACACCTTTGCGCAATCTGGGAACTGCTTTTCTTGAGGAAGCTCTTTCTTATCACCTGCCACAACCACATGAAATCATTATGACCAATGATACAATTTTTGTGAGTACCAGCTTGGGTGAGAACGTGCTGCAAATTGCCATGTCGCGCAAACGATTGCTAAGTAAATCGACGCCGGTTTTTATGATGTGGTTACTTGGAACGCCGGTTTTCCTTTTTCTCGTTGCAGCAGTTTTTATGCACAAACAAGTCCGTCCCATCCGGCGCCTTGCTGATGCAATGGATCGCTTCGGTAAAGGGCAGCACGTTACCAGTTTCATTCCATCTGGAGCTTTTGAAGTTCGAAAAGCTGCAATTGCTTTTAACACAATGCGTGCAAGAATCGCCCGTCAGATCAGTAGGCGCACTGAAATGTTGGCGGGTGTTTCGCATGACTTGCGTACCCCTTTAACTCGTATGTCCCTGCAATTGGCGATATCTGAAGATCTTCCAGAAGCCAAAGCATTGCAAGCTGATATCAAAGAAATGACGAAAATGATTGATTCGTATCTTGCCTTTGCTAAAGGAGACGATCAAGAAGCTTCACGGTCAGTTATTGTAAGGCAATTTTTAGATGAAATCGTTGTACCAGCAAAGGCAAATATTGAAATTGACTGTAACCCTGACACTGAAATCTCTCTTAAGAGACAAAGCATGAAACGATGTATTGTGAATTTGTTGGAAAACGCTCAGCATCATGCGAGTCATATCTGGATTAGAGTCATTTCCTCTAACCAGTGGCTGACCATTTTGGTTGAAGATAATGGCCCTGGTATTCCGCCTGAGAAGCGGCAACGGGTTTTCAAACCCTTTTACCGTCTGGATGTAGCGCGCAATCTCAATACAGCCGGTGTTGGTCTAGGACTCGCAATTGCAAAAGACAGCGCTCACCAACACGGGGGAGATATCACGCTCCACGACTCTCCTCATGGAGGCTTACAGGTAAAAATTCAAATCCCTGCTTAACTTTAGGAATTAGGAATAAGTACTCCGTCCAGATGCTCGAGCAATTTGTGTCTGCATCGAACGATCAATCTTGCGTAACTCAGTACTGATCACAGTGAAAATATCGTTACATGCCCTCTCATTTCCAGGTACTCGTCCTAGTTGTTCGGCTGATGTAAGTCGGCTTTTCAGTGAACGCAAGCGTGCCTGAAGAGAAGTTTTACCGAGAGAAATGATTGTTTGCCCCCGCAGTCTTTTCTCGCGTGCTTCAATTTCACGCAAGATCTGGCGGTGGCGAGTTCGAAGTGCTGCTACTCCTGCCGTGTCCATACGAGATTGTTTGGAAGCTCGAAAACGAGAAGGTGGAGTCACAGTCTTTGTATATGACTTTCGAAAATGACGCTTTGATGGACGATAGCCTCCCTTACAAGCCGCATCAGCGGCAGAAACCCCAATTATTCCCGAGATTGTGATTAAGCCTACAGACATGAAAATTTTTGAATTCATATGTAATTTCCTGTACATTTCTTAGAGCCTCTACCAGAAAGGCCCTTTTGTCAGACATTCTAGCGCATCACCTCAGTAGTGCAAGACAAATTTTCCCTCACGCAGCATAGGGCAATCTTTACTTCATCCTCTCCTCCCTGATCGATAAACCTGCTGGCAATAGCTGAAGAATGGATGAGACTTATACTCTCGTGAAATCAAAACCTCTAGTTTAATGATAGCGAGAAGCGCGCAGTTTACTTGGGTAAATGAGCACTTCGAGCGTATCAGGAAACAGAGGTTTTGATTTCACTTCAGTATATCATCAAGAAAACGGTGCTTGATTTCCTTACCTGAATTTCCGGAACGTGCAGACAAACTCGATAACGAACTGATGTCGTTGAGGAGGTTTTACGCGGCAATTCTTTCAATATTGGCGCCACAGGCTGATAGCTTTTGCTCCAAATTTTGGTAACCACGATCAAGATGATAGATGCGTTGAACAAAAGTTTCTCCCTTTGCTGCAAGCCCTGCAAGCACCAAGGAAACGGAGGCACGTAGATCGGTAGCCATAACCTCTGCGCCATTGAGTTGCTCAACACCCTTGATGTGTGCTGTGGACCCATCCACAAGGATGTCAGCGCCCATGCGGGCAAGCTCTGGAACGTGCATAAAGCGGTTTTCAAAGATCGCTTCAACGATTTGCGATTCACCATCAGCAAGGCTCAACATTGCCATCAATTGAGCTTGTAGATCCGTGGCAAATCCAGGATACGGTTGGGTCATCATTTTGAGGCGACGGTGACGCTTTGCCGGCGCCTGTACGTGAAAACCATTATTGATTTCCTTGATGATAGCACCACTTTGCTCCAACATTGGAATCACGGTTGGCAATAGAGAGGTATCAGCACCAAGAAGTTTCAGATCGCCCCCAGTAATAAGGGCAGCAATAGCATACGTTCCGGTTTCAATTCGATCAGGAAGAACTTTGTGTGCAGTACCCTTCAGACGGTCAACGCCTTCAATTGTGACCTGTGAAGTCCCTGCACCATTAATCTTTGCCCCCATTGTAATGAGGCAGTTGGCGAGATCTGTAATTTCAGGTTCGCAGGCAGCATTAAAAAGCCGGGTGGTACCATGAGCGAGGCTTGCCGCCATCATAAGATTTTCTGTGCCGGTTACAGAGACAATAGGAAATCGATAATCACCACCTTGCAAGCCCTTGGGAGCGCGTGCATTAATATAGCCCTGATCGATTTCAATTTCAGCCCCTAGTGCTTTAAGACCATCGAGATGCAAATTAACCGGCCTAGCACCAATGGCACATCCTCCTGGAAGTGAAACCCGGGCTTGACCACACCGTGCTAGCAGGGGTCCTAACACCAAAATGGAGGCACGCATTTTGCGTACCAAATCATAAGGAGCAGTGGTTGATTTGATGCTGCCAGCATGAAAGCGTATGGTTTTATGGGTGGTGTCAAAAGATTGCTCGACACCATGTTCTGCAAGGAGGTCACCCATAGAATACACATCGGCAAGATCTGGAACGTTGGTTAGCTCAAGCACTTGATCCGTGAGCAGGCTCACTGTCATTAATGGTAGCATGGCATTTTTGGCGCCACTGATATGGATCTCTCCGCTTAATGGCGTTCCGCCAATGATACGTAGTTTATGCACTGTCAGCCATCGCTTTCTGAGTCACAACATGTGGAAGTGTGACTCCACACTGTCTCATATACTTACCTTGGCGGTCTTTATAGGAAATCTCGCAAGCGTTTGCACCTTTGAGGAACAGAAACTGGCATGCTCCTTCATTGGCATAAATCTTGGCTGGCAGGGGTGTGGTGTTTGAAAATTCAAGGGTCACGTGGCCTTCCCATTCGGGCTCAAGCGGTGTAACGTTTACAATAATTCCGCAGCGTGCATAAGTGGATTTGCCTAAACAAATGACCAAAACATCTCTGGGAATTCGGAAATATTCGACCGTGCGCGCAAGAGCAAAACTGTTGGGGGGAATCGCACAAGTATCGGTTTGTCGTTCAACAAAACTTTGATTTGAAAAATTTTTTGGATCAACAATTGCACCATCAACATTGGTAAAAATCTTAAACTCATCAGCAACACGGGCATCATACCCATAAGAAGATAGTCCATAGGAAATTACCCCATCATGATTTTGTCGATCTTTGAAAGGTTCGATCATCCGCTGCTTAAGTGCGGTTTGGCGAATCCAAGAGTCTGGTAAAATTGGCACGAGTTCATAATCCTTGGCAAATGAAATAGCATCGAAAACACTTTGCCTGTTATCGAGCGGTGAAGCAAGAGGCTCTTTTAAAATTACTTCATACCGGGCAATTGCAACCACAATGCAGTAGCCAGACCTAAGCTGAGGCACGGTACAAAAGGAAAACGGGATTGCCCTTTCACTGTTTGCCAGAGAGAGCCGAAAATGATGCCGCTGGATCCAGTCACTAGGAAAAAGGGTGCCAATTGGTCAGAAGAGATCACCATGCCGCAAACAAAAAACAGCCACACATCTCCCCAACCACAACCAACTTGACCTTTGAAGATATAGATTCCATGACGTAGCAAAAGCGCCATCAGGGCCATGGCAACGGCACAGATAAAGCTGATGAGAGGAGGAACATCAAAATGTACGTTCCAGGCCAAGCACAAGACAGCAAGGGGCAACAATAGAGAATAGGGAACGATTAACCATTTCAAGTCAACGATACTCAAGATAATGAGGCAGGTGCAGATGGACGGGAATAGGAAAATAGTCATGATCTTTACTCTTATATACTCCCGTGAAATCAAAACCTCTAGTTTAATGATAGCGAGAAGCGCACAGTTTACAAGTGTAAATGAGCACTTCAAGTTCCCTAGAATATCCCTATGGCGTAAACAGGATTGTTCACTGAACAACCCTGACCATGAAGGTAGGTGTCCACAAGAATTTTCTACCCTACCGAATAAAACCTCAACACATATAATCGCGTCCCACCCTATTTCCTCTGTCAAAGCAATTTAAAAATGTCCGGTTTTGCTATCTCGTAAACTAATAACCTCTAGGCTTTTCATAAATATCTCGGGGTTTGGGGCAGCGCCCCAATAAATTAA
>JBDLIP010000073.1 GCA_039714795.1 Pseudomonadota bacterium
GAGAGCTACGTCTGTGATGAAACAACGTACCCATTGTGCTGGATAAGAAAACGGTAAAACCGGACATTTCTAAATTGCTTAACCGGACATTATCAAATTTCTCCTACACCACCCTATTTCCTCCCTGATTTTATCCTGAATCTATGCTAGACAGATAACATGTCCTTACCATTAAAAGTCACCCCAATGCCAAAACACCTTTATCTTGTCGATGGATCCGGTTTTATCTTTCGGGCGTTTCATGCGCTGCCTCCCTTTAGCCGTCCAGACGGCACTCCGATTAACGCCGTGTTTGGTTTTACAAATATGCTGATGAAGTTTTTAGGAGAAACAGACGTAGACCATCTGGTTATTGCCTTTGATACTGCTTGCAAAAACTTTCGTAACGAAATCTATCCTCTTTATAAGGCCAATCGACCTCCTCCTCCTGAAGAGTTGATTCCTCAGTTTCCATTGATTCGAGAGGTCTGCAAAGCCTTTAATGTTCCCACCATAGAAATGGAAGGCTTTGAAGCCGATGACCTAATTGCCACATACGTAACCAAGGCTAGATCCGAGGGAGTGAACGTTACCATTGTGTCATCCGACAAAGATCTGATGCAATTGGTGACAAATGATGTGCATATGCTTGACCCCTTAAAAAACAGAGATATTGGTATCGAGCAAGTCATTGAAAAATTTGGCGTTCCTCCAGAAAAAGTAGTTGATGTGATGGCCCTGGCCGGGGACTCTGTGGATAACGTTCCAGGGGTTGCAGGTATTGGCGTCAAAACGGCAGCCGAGCTTATTAATCACTATGGTGATCTTGAAACGCTCTTACAACATACAGGTGAAATCAAACAACCAAAGCGGCGTGAGCGTTTACAACAGCATGCTGAGGACGCTCGAGTCTCCTACAATCTTGTCACCTTATGCCTTGAGGCTCCAGTAACCCAGTCTATTGAAGAATTCAAAAAACGAGAGCCTGACATCAAGAGTCTGACACAGTTTTTAACTGAGCAAAACTTCACGTCTATTTTGGCACGCCTTGAAAAAAAAGGCCTGTCCAGCACGCCTCAAAAGAAAGAGGAAGCCAAACAAGACTATCAGTTGGTACAAACAGAAAGCGATCTTAAACAATGGATTGATCAAATTTATGCAGCAGGGCAGGTGGCTGTTGATACCGAAACCACTGGGCTTAACCCGATGCAGGCAAAGCTGGTTGGCTTTTCCCTTGCTGTCAATCCAGGAAAAGCCTGCTATGTCCCTCTGGCCCACAAGCTACCAACCCCTGATCTATTTACCAAGCCTGAGTACTCCAAACCGCTGCAACAAATTGAGTTAGAAACTGCGCTTTCGATGTTGCGCCCTGTGCTGCAAGATCCCTCCATTCTTAAAATTGGTCAAAACCTAAAATATGATGCGCTCATTCTCAAACGATATGGGGTGGAGTTTGCTACCATTGACGACACCATGGTGATGTCCTACGTGCTGGACGGCACTACTCATGGACATGGGATGGACGAACTGGCAAAGCTTCACTTAGGGCTGACCACCATAAAGTACAAAGATATCACCGGAACGGGCAAGGACGCAGTGACATTTGATTATGTTCCCCTCGATAAGGCATGTAAATACGCTGCTGAAGATGCAGATATCACCGCACAGCTCCACAGCATTTTAGCGCCACGTCTTGTGAAAGAATCGGCAAAATCCGTTTACGAAACTCTTGAACGGCCTATGGTGGGGATTCTCACCCAGATGGAAGCCCACGGGATATGTGTTGATGCCAGGCAGTTGAAATCTCTCAGTCACGATTTTTCCAGGCGTCTTGGAGAGCTTGAGCAAGAAATCCACCAAATAGTCGGACGTTCCTTTAATGTTGGATCACCTAAACAATTGGGAGAAATTCTGTTTGATGAAATGAAGCTACCCGGCGGCAAGAAAGGTAAAACCGGGGCTTACTCCACCGGTGCTGAAGTACTGGAAACCCTTGCTAGCCTTGGTCACGAACTGCCTAATAAAGTTTTAGATTGGCGCCAACTTGCCAAACTTAAATCAACCTATACCGATAGTCTCATTAAGCAGATCAACCCAAGCACCAGGCGTGTGCATACTTCGTACGCTATGACTGTAACTTCAACGGGCCGTCTGTCATCATCAAAGCCCAATTTGCAAAATATTCCTATCCGTAGTACAGAAGGATTGAAAATTCGCCGCGCTTTTGTTGCTGACCCTGGACACCAACTGATGTCCTTTGATTATTCGCAAATTGAGTTACGTATTTTTGCTCACATGGCCAACATCGAAAGCCTCAGACAAGCCTTTCTTCGGGGTGCTGATATTCACACCCAAGCGGCTTCTGAAATTTTTCATGTCACTCCGGAAGAAGTTGATGCGAACATGCGAAGCCGGGCTAAAATTTTGAACTTTGGCATCATTTACGGCATTAGTGCAGTGGGGCTTGCCCGGCAACTGCGCATACCCAAGGCAGAAGCTGCAGAACATATTGAACATTATCTCGAACGCTATCCAGGTATCCCCATTTATATGGAGCAAACTAAGGCCCAGGCCCGCAAGCAAGGGTATGTTTCAACTTTGTTTGGACGGCGTTGCTATATTCCAGAAATTTTAGATAAAAACCCGGCTCGCCGAGGTTTTGCTGAACGTCAGGCCATCAATGCCCCCTTGCAAGGAACAGCATCGGATATTATCAAACATGCCATGGTACGCATTCCCAACGCTCTTGAAGATCAAGGCTTAAAGGCACGTATGTTGCTACAAGTCCACGATGAATTGATTTTCGAAGTCCCGGAGCAGGAAATAGAAGCCACTCAGAACATTGTAAAGAAAATTATGGAGCAAGCTGCTTTCTTAGATGTCCCACTCACTGTTGATATTGGGGTGGGACCCAATTGGGCAGATGCGAAGGATTGAGAGTTTTCTTCAAGCTATCTTGTCGTTCCTCTTGATTCCTTAGCCCGAAAACTTTAATCTAATTTTGGATAAAGGAAAATCAGGCTAAATCGGTGGATCAAGAATCCTATACATGATAGTTTGATTTTAATATTTTTTTTATCATTTCTTGTTACATTAGGATCGAAGAGAAACGAAAAGGGGAAGACAAATGAAACTCAAATTAACGACAGCTCTTGCAGCCAGTGCCTTTTTGGCAGCCTGTCAGAATTCACCACAATACACAGAAGATGAGAAAACAGTTGAAGCAAAAGCAATTCCGGGATCAGCTGCAGATTTTGCACAGAATGTTCCTGATAGTGCTTATTTTGCTTTTGATCGTTCTGATCTTAATCACGATGCAAGGCATAACTTGTTACAACAGGTTGAGTGGCTCAAGCGCTACCCACAAATGGCTGTTGTTATCGAAGGCCGTACTGATGAAAGAGGTACTCGTGAGTACAACCTAGCACTAGGTGAGCGCCGTGCGGTTGCCGCCAAAAGATTTATGGCTGCAAACGGTGTTGGCGAAACCATGCAGGGTCACGGTCGTAATAGCAATCGTCACATTCGTACCGTTAGCTTCGGTAAGGAAAAGCCTGTAGCTACTCAAAGTGCTGGCGACGAGAAGGCTTTTCAGCTGAACCGCGTAGCCACAACAAAAGTTGAATAAATTTTCAAACTTTTGTTCTGACTGAAACATTAAAACCACCCACAATTTTTTGTGGGTGGTTTTTTTATGGCTTCAGAGCAGCAGGTTTTGAGCCAAGATAGACTTGCAAAATTCCCGGCTGAATCAGTAATGGAACGAAATTAATCACGAACGCTAAACAAAGAAAGATCATTTTGTGCTCGTAGTCTTCAGGCATCATTAACACCAGGGCAATAGCAATAGGTCCTCTCAGCCCGCCGAGCATCAAGACATTTTGCCAAGCCAGGGGAAGAGGATGGCGCATGATACGAAGAACACCGCTTCCAAGGTAGACGATGACTGCTCTTGAGAACACCAAGACAGCAATGACTTCGAGTAGGAGCCAAGTAATAGGGAAATCATGACCGCCAGTTTCAAAGCCTAGGGTGAAAAACAAGAGGGCATTCAGAACCAAGCTGAGATAGGTCCAAAAAGGATCAAACAAATTACAGCTATCGAGTGGCCTTGCTATAGGACCTGTGCCAGAGCGCACCTTGATAAAACTCATAGCTGATGCCAAAACCGCAATCACTCCAGAAACATGCAGGATTTGTTCTCCTATTATAAAGGCAGACAAGGCTAACATAATGCTAAGGGTTAACTCGGTTGAGACCCGATAATCTTGCCACCACAACAATAACTTGGCGGTAATCCAGCCATAGAGCCAACCAAATACTAAAGCTCCACCTAAGGCCCATATGAATTTCAGACTGAAAAGAGTTGCCTCTATCTCCATACCTTTAATGGCTAAGGCTGCACAGGTTGTGTAAACGACTACCGCCAAACCATCGTTAAACAGTGATTCTCCCTCGCAAATGGTTTGTAGGCCTTCAGGCAGACTATATCGTTTCAAGAGAGCAGCAACTGCGCCTGGGTCTGTTGCTGAAACTGCTGCTGCAAAAAAGATTCCATCTATGATGCGAATCTCCATCAGGTAAGCAATCGGCAGACCAATCAAAGCCAGACTTGCAAATACACCTGCGAATGCAAAAAAAGCAATGGGCACGAGTTGAGAGCGAATTTGTTTGGGGTGTAACAGATGGCCGCTAGCAAAAATTAGCAAAGGGAGTACCACAAAAAATAGTACGTGTGGATCCAGATGGGTGGCAGGTAGCCAAGGATATATGTACCTGCGCAATAGTGCATAGCCAACTCCGAGACACAAAAACCAAGCCTCAGGTGGTATCCAAGTGCGGCGAAAGTAGTGGTTGACAATGGCAAGCATCCCTAAAAAGACACATATTTGTGTAATGATTGTCATTAGCGCATTGAGTTCCATGTTTATTCCTTCCAATCAACTCAAAAATTGTTCGTTAATAATCCGCTCTTCTAGATTATGGCTTTTGTCAAAGAGCAGTTGCAGGGTGATGTTGCGATTTTCACAGACGCGTACCTCAGTGACATGTTGCACTTCGGTAAAGTCAGCAGCCGCAATTACTTCGCGTTTTTCTGGTTCAAGAATTTCAAAAATGATTTGTGCCTCGTGCGGTAAAAGCGCGCCAGACCAGCGCCGCGGACGAAAGGCGCTAATAGGCGTGAGAGCCAGTAGCTTTGCTTGCAAGGGAATAATGGGTCCTCTAGCTGAAAGGTTATAGGCAGTGCTTCCCGCAGGAGTTGCCACTAAGACGCCGTCACAGATCAACTCGTTAATTCGGACAATATCATCCACCTTGATGCGGATTTTGGCTGCTTGTCGGGTTTGCCTCAGCAGTGAGACCTCATTAATGGCTTTGGCGTAATGTTCTTTGCCCTCTTGGGTTATGGCCACCATGTCGAGTGGATGCAAGTTGACTTTGTTAGACTCAGCTAGGCGCTGCATGAGGTTTTCTGTTGAGAATGTATTAAGCAAAAAACCGATACTACCAAAGTTCATACCAAATACAGGAACATTTATTTTCATGTATTTATGTAGCGTTTGCAGCATAAAACCGTCTCCTCCAAGGGCAATGATTATATCTGCCTGGTGGGGAGGCACACTTGAGTAGATCCTTTCAAGTGTTGCAAGAGCGACTTGTGTTGGTTTTGTTGTATCTGCTAAAAAAGCAACCTTTGGATCGCTCATCGTGGAGATGTCCTAGGTTGTTGCTTAAAGCAGGTGATCAATGTTTTGGCGAGATTGCGCATCACCGCAAAATAAGCCTGATCTGTAGAAGCTTGAGGAGCTTCTAAAGGATCAAGAGTCCTTACACAAATGCCAGTGTGTTTAGCCAGTGTTTTGATGCTGGATTGGTCAAATTGCGGTTCTTGGAATAGGCATTGAACGCCAAGGTTTTTGATATTTTCTATATTATCGCTAAGCTGTCCTACCGTGAGGGGTTGCCCGGGGTTGGCTGTAATGATGTGCCATCCTTCCAGCTGATAATGCTTGGCAAAATACTGCAAGCTATCGTGGAATACGAAAAAAGGTTGCTTTTGGTAAGGTCGCAGAGCCGTTTTCAATTCAGCATCCAAAACATCGAGTTTTTCTGCTAGCACCGTGGCATTGGCTGTGTACAATTCAACGTGATTTGGGTCCAACCGACTTAAAACTTCAGCAAAACCTATAACAAATTTTTTGGCATTTTGTGGATTTAGCCATAGATGTGGATCTGTAGTGCTTTGATGGTGATGACCGTGTGGATGATCGGTGGAGTTTAAAGGAAGTAATTGCATACCTTCAATGCGGATTATTTGTAGCTGATGCTGCATCGATTTTTGCAAGGAGTCGAGAAAAAATTCAAGTTCAGGGCCTACCCAAACGAACAAATCAGCCTTGTGAATGCGTTCAATATCTGAAGGCCTAAGGAAAAAAGTATGCGGTGATTGTTGTACTTGCATCAGTAAATCTGGCTCACCAACACCCTTCATGACCCCTGCTGCAAGCGATTGCAGCGGGCGAATGCTTACAAGAACGCTGGGTACTTTGGCCTCAGGTTGTACTGCATGTAGCTGTGGATACAACAGCATCGAAAAGAACACTAAAAAAGTACAGTAAATGCGTATCATGAGCTTTCTAACGATTTATTAAATATCTGGTGGGTATTATATCTCAAATTGATAAAAAAGGAGAGAGCCAATGGCGCAATTGGATAGTCTTGACAGAAAAGTGGGTTCCTTCAGCTTAAATGCTGGCATACGCAAGCAGGAAATCTCACACATTGTCCAAGGGTTAATGATTGCTCTGGCGAGCAACTATACCCTTTCGCTTAAAACACAAGGATGTCATTGGAACGTAGTGGGGCCTCACTTTTACGCCCTGCACAAACTTTTTGAGGAGCAATACGATGACCTGGCCGTGGCCAGTGATGATTTGGCCGAACGTATTCGTACACTCGGATCAATGGTGCCGGCGCGTCACGCTGATTTTGTTAAGCTAACACGGCTCCAAGAAGCAAGCTATGACCAACCTATCCGTGCTCTCTTGCAAGAGTTGGTGAGTGATCATGAAAGCATGGCAGCATTTTACAAAGAGCTATTTATACTCGCTGAGCATGCCCATGATCAGGCAACTGCCGATCTTTTGGCTCAGCGCATGGCTGTTCATGAAAAAACAGTATGGATGCTAAGAGCGACTCTAGGCTAGGGCAATTTACCTGCTAGCTGATTACGAGTATAGAGACTTTTATTCTCTGTCCACTGGTGATTTTCAACCTGAAATCCAGCATATACCTTTGTTTGGTCTAATTTGATGTTTTCTGGTAACACAAGCTCATACTCATCTTCGGGTAGTTCATATGTGCGGCGTTCTTTTCCGTCGAACTCCAGCAAAACAGGAAACACCTCTTTGGCAATCAGCTGGTTATTTGCATCGACCAGGGCAATGAAATAGGATGTTTTGACTTCCTGGGGTTTTTGCGAGTGAAACCGTTGCGCCGTGATTTGTGGATTCAGTTTGATACTGATCTGATTATCTTCAGTGCGGCACCGTGGCTTGATGCGATCAATATAGGCTTTGGCTAAAAGCTGATCCGACTCTGGGTCTTTGACTGTATGTAAAGAGAGGTCTCGGACAATATATGTAGCAGGACACGCCTGCGCGCTTCGTTTGCCTGAAAGTATGGGGTTAGAATTACATCCTCCAAGCAACACGCATCCTAACAAAACAAAAGCTATTTTCAGCATCAATGAACTCCAATCGACATTTTCTTTGCAGGGTGATATTGACCCTGGCATACTACAGACTTAAACATTAAGTACCTTATATACACACATATGTATATACCCGTCAGATTGCAAAATGTGAGCTTTTGACGAACCCACAGTTTGAAAGGTGATGGGTATAGGCTATTTAAAGGAGCACAGATGAGCCAAGATGTAATTGATACCGTAGATATTTATACCGATGGCGCGTGCAGTGGTAATCCAGGTCCTGGAGGGTGGGGGGCGATTTTGCACTACAAAGGTAAGAAGCGTGAAATGTCGGGTTCTCACCCAAAAACAACCAACAATCGTATGGAAATGATGGCTGCTATTGAGGCACTAGAGACTCTCACACGCAGGGTCAAGGTGCGGGTGCACACGGACAGTCGTTATTTGCAAGACGGCATGAACCAGTGGATCCACAATTGGAAGCGCAAAAATTGGAAAACATCAACTAACAAGGATGTGAAAAACAAAGATCTTTGGCAACGTCTTGATATTGCTTGCCAGCGTCACGAGATTTCCTGGCACTGGGTTAAAGGTCATGATGGACATCCGGAAAATGAGCGCGCTGACCTTTTAGCACGTAACGCTATTATCGCTGCAATGATTGAAAAAGAAACCTAGTGCTTCGTCAGACCTTAATTTTAGGTTTGTCTGATTGAGTCCACGAAGTGCATAACTGTGGCAGGGTTGTTCAGGGTTCTGTCGCATCTGTTGGGGGTGCCCGTGAAATTTCTAAAAACGATATTCCCCTTGACAAACTACGCCATCAGAACCATGAAATTATGGAATGTTGATAATTTAGAGTCGTAACCTGTTGTTTGCCCTTTTTGTATAATTCTCATGTTTTCAATTCCTTTAATTGTTGCCCAAGCAGAGTAAAAGGTTTTAAATCCTAATGTTGGACGCGTTCGCTTTTTTACAAATCTATGGTCTTGCTCAACAATATTATTGAGATACTTGTTCTGTCGAATTTCAAATTTTCAAAGGGTGTGACCCTGAAACGATGTAGCGATACGGTCATTTCGCTAGAATTCCTGCTAATCCGGGACTGGGTTAGTCGTATTCCCTAAAGTATCTTGGATTTTAATAAAAACTTAACTAGATTGTACTCCTGTCAACCAAAAAGGAGTAAGAAAATGCTT
>JBDLIP010000074.1 GCA_039714795.1 Pseudomonadota bacterium
TTGTTTAGAATTGTAAAAACATATTTCCTATAAAAATCGGCAATTTGTGACAACTTTTATCGAATATAATCTTTTCCCACAGAATCCGTTATAATGAGGCATCATAAATAATGGAGATCAAGTTACGATGTTTTTTTTGCATTAATGTAATTATTTTAACCGTTTCAGGATCGTCCAGGCCTTTTAATGTGATTTTTTCTCCCAAAAAATTAAAACAAACAGACTCAATAATTCTATTTATATTATGCTCTATACTG
The DNA here is from genome assembly GCA_039714795.1 of Pseudomonadota bacterium. NCBI lineage: Bacteria > Pseudomonadati > Pseudomonadota > Pseudomonadota bacterium. Next base: position 258 of record JBDLIP010000074.1, read on the forward strand.
ACTAGAATATCGTTTTTTTCATAAAACGATTTTATATGAGTGTAGCCGTTATTTTTAATCTCGGATTTATATTTTTTGAACATCAGTATCTATGCCCTTAAAATACTTCTCAGTTTTAATTTCCACCGTATTATCCTTCACATAAACCTGATCCATCATATAAAACAACTCAGTATTATCGTCCAATGTCTTATATCCGTGTGCAAACCCCTTGGGAATATAAAACATCCTACCATTATCCTCGGAAAGAACGTCTCCATACCACTGATTATAGGTTGATGAATTTTCTCTTAAATCTACCATAACGTCATAAACCGATCCACGGGTACACCTTACAATTTTTGTTTCCTCATATGGGGCTTCCTGGTAGTGCATACCACGTATTTGGCCTTTTGTCTTGTTAAACGAAGTGCTCATCTGGATAAAATTTGTAACCAGGCCATGCTCGGCAAACTCTGCATTACAAAACGTTCTTGCAAAATACCCTCGTTCATCATGATGTGGGTCAAGCTCAATCAGGTATGCACCCTGAAGTGGTAGGGGCGTAAACTTCATGGAGCTAGCTTAACCTTCGGTAGGGGGATAATGAATTTGTTTCCCTTATTAATAAAATCCTTTTGCTGATCCATAATTTCGCCAGCAAAATTCCATGAAAGTAGCAGAGCGTGAGAAATGCCTGCCTGAGCCAATTTCGTGGGTGAGAAAATTTCTAATTGCTTTCCTGGGGTAAATTTCCCGACCTTTGCAGGACTGCGGTCGACGACAAACTCAAGCAAATCCTTACCTATGCCAAAATAATTAAGCAGTGTGGTGCCTTTCGCAGAAGCACCATAGGCTGCAATTTTTGCCCCTTCAGATTTTAGGGTTTTAAGCTTTTCAATAAGCTCTGCTTTTAATTCCTCTATTTGTCCCATAAAGTTTTGAAAAGTTATAGGCTTATGCAAGCCAAAAGTTTCTTCCTCTTGAAGCGTAGATTGAACAATTGCTTGAGGTTCAGACTCACCCGTGTGGCTTACGAAAAGCCTTAGACTGCCGCCGTGTATGGATAGCTTTTCAATATCGATAATTTCGAGATCATTATTTTCAAATACCTTTTTCAAGGCACGTACAGAAAAATAGTACACATGCTCATGGTAAACAGTGTCAAACTCGAGGTTCTTTACCAAGTCTAAGAAATACGGCACTTCAATTATTGCCTTGCCATTCGGTTTGAGCAGGGTCTTTATCCCCCTGATAAAACTATTGATGTCGGGAACGTGGGCCATAACATTGTTAGCGTGAATGATATCGGCTTTTTTTCCCTCACTCGATAGTCGAATAGCAAGTTTTTCACCAAAAAAGTCGCATAAGGTTGGAATGCCATTTTCGTTAGCGTGCTTTGCTATATTCTCTGCGGGGTCAATTCCCAAAACTTTGACATCTTGCTCGACATAGTTTTTAAGGAGATACCCATCATTACTGGCAATTTCTACAACCAAAGCATTAGCAGCAAGTGTTGGTAAAATTTGCTCAACCAAACTGGATGCAGACTTTAGCATTGTGTCTGAATTGGATGAAAAATACACGTATTCAGAAAATAATTTCGTAGGATCCACTAGATCTTTGAGTTGAGCGAGCCCGCAAGCATCGCATAACATCACTTCAAGATTATACTGCTCACACTCAGCAGCATTAGAAGATGGCAGCAGAGCGTTGGCCAGAGGTTGCATTCCAAGGGGAATGATTGAGTGTAATTTATCACTGCTACATGCACGACACTTAAGCAACGTCAAAATACTCCTTATACCAATCAATGGTTTTTTCGAGGCCCGTTTCGAGACCAAACTTTGGTTGCCATTTCAAAAGGTTATTTGCCTTGCTTGAGTCGAGATATTGCGCCTGAATCTCGCCATGATTTTCACCCCGAATAACCGGTTTCAGGTTTGAATTTAATGCTTCAAGAATCATCAAAGTCAAATCATTAACATTTTTTTGAGTTTCATTTGAGAAGTTAAAAGCTTGTCCTTTTAAATCAGGATTTAATGCAAGAGCTTCACTTAAAGTCATATAGGCGCTGACAGCGTCTTCCACATAGATGTAATCCCGAATGAGAGATCCGTCAGAGCGAATAACTGGCGCTTGGTCTCGAATGATTGACCTTATTGTGCCAGGGATAATCCGATTCCAGTTCAAATCTCCTCCACCAAAAAAATTGCCACAGCGGGTGATGGCAACTGGTACGTCAAATGTCTTTGCATAACTGAGGCTGATCATATCAGCGCAAGCCTTGCTGACATCGTAAGGGTAGGCGGCTCTTAGTGGCATATCTTCTTTGTAAGGGAGTTCTGGAGCATCACCATAGGCTTTGTCAGATGAGGCAACGACCACAGAGGAAATGGATTGAACAAGTCGGCAGGCTTCTAATAGATTCCAGGTACCTGCAATATTCGATTCAAAAGTTGAAAGCGGATTTTTGTTGGCAATGGGTACAATTGTTTGTGCCGCTAAGTGTATGACTGATTCAATTTCGTATTCAGCCAGGATCCTTTCAAGTTTTCTCGAATCGGAAAGATCGCCCCTTACAATCGTTGTTTTCTCAAACAGCTTGGATGCTATCAGTTGAGTTCCGGGAACCCAATCTCTGAGTAAAATAACGACATCAGTGCCTTTCTCGAGCAACTTCTCAACAAGCCAACCTCCTACCAGGCCGCTTGCGCCGGTAATAAAAGTTCGTCGATCTTGCCAAAAGCTCTGCATTACCATGTCCTCCAAGGAGCTTCCCCAGAGACCCATAAGCTTTCTAAATATCTCAAGTCTCTAAGTGTGTCCATGCACTGCCAAAATCCATCATGGCAATAAGCAGATAGTTGCCCTTCTTGAGACAAATTTTCCAAAAGTTCAGCTTCCAATGAGCTTTTTGTACTCTTGATCATATTCAAAACTTCTGGCTCAAAAACCATGAAGCCACCATTGATCCACCCTTCACCTGTCTGTGGTTTTTCGGTAAATTTTTTCACCAAACCATTTTCCATAAACAATCCACCATAGCGGGCAGGGGGCCTGACTGCTGTAACGGTTGCAAGTTTTCCCATTTTCTTGTGGTGTTTGACAAGTTCATCAATATTAATATTTGCAACACCATCGCCATAGGTAACCATGAAAGTTTCACCTTTAACCCATGGCCCTAGACTTTTAACGCGTCCACCTGTCATTGTGTCTAGGCCTGTTTCTTCTAAGTGAATATTCCACTCATCTTGCTCGCGCTGAAGGATCCTGCTTTCTCCATTTTTGATAGAGACGGTGATGTTTCCAGAGTATCGTACGTAATCTATAAAGTACTTTTTAATAAAATCGGCCTTATAGCCCAAACCTAAAACAAAATCATTAAAACCATAGCGAGCATAGATTTTCATAATGTGCCACAGGATTGGTCTGCCACCAACTTCGACCATCGGCTTTGGGCGATTTTCTGTTTCTTCGCTGAGGCGTGTGCCGAATCCACCGGCTAGGATAATTGTTTTCATTGTTGTTTGCTTATTTGTTGCAATTAGTTTGGCTTTTAGGCAGTCTTTTGCACATAAGCTTCCTTTTCGATTTTCTCACGGAGGGAATTGTTGCCATCAACCACATATCGTCTCCCCTCCCTCGGGCACACCAAATCATCCCCTAACTTTTCACCTGCGTGACTCACCCATCCAACTTGCCGAGCTGGATTACCAACCACGAGAGCCTGTGGTTTAACATCCTTGGTCACAACTGCCCCAGCACCGATCATAGAATAAGCTCCCAAGCGCACGCCACAGAGGATGGTAGCATTAGCGCCAATAGTTACGCCCTTTTCTACATGGGTTGGCAAAAACTCATCCTTGCGTTCAACTTCGGCTCTTGGGGTCATTACATTGGTAAACACACAAGATGGGCCACAGAAAACGCCATCTTCTAAGGTAATACCTTTATAAATACTAACGTTGTTTTGGATTTTGCAATTGTTGCCGACAACAACTTCAGCTCCAATCATGACATTTTGGCCAATAACGCAATTGTCTCCAACGCAGGCTCCACGCATCACATGGCTGAAGTGCCAGATCTTGCTGCCTTTACCAATGCTGCAATTTGCATCAATAATAGCAGTTTCGTGTTGGAAATAGGTCGGATCCCTCTCATCCATTGCAACATAAGCACCGGTGCGAATAGATTTTTGTGCAGCATCAAGAACGCGCAAAACATTTAAGCCTTCAGGACCATCTGTGCGTGGCTGTTTACCAGTTTCGATGCAATCAAGAAAATGCTGACATTCAAGCTTTAACGGCTCACTCACCTCAAGAGGGACAGGAGTCACTTCTGCTTTTTCTGGAGTTGGAACTCCTTTAATCCAATTCACTTGATGTGGATATATTTTTAATTTTTGACCCCATTCTTGGCCGTCGTCAAATACAGCCATTCCCTTATCTCCAACAACTACTAATTTTTGCTCTTTGAAAGGGTGCAGCCAGGAGACAAAAATATGCGCTTGCACGCCACTGGCAAAGTGCATATGGGTCGTCGTACTATCTTCAATTGTTGGATTAATGTGGCGTGCTCCGGTGGCGAATATTTTTTCAGGCATTTCTCCCGTAAGAGCTAGAATCATCGAGATATCATGCGGGGCAAAACTCCAAAGGATATTTTCTTCATTGCGGAATTTTCCAAGATTAAGTCTGTTGGAGTAGAGATATTGCAGTTTGCCTAGGGTACCATTATCCACCATTTGTTTGAGCTGTAAGAAGGCAGGGTGATATTGCAATAGATGCCCTACCATTAGAGTGAGATTCTTGCTTTGCGCTAGTTCACAAAGCATTTGAGCATCCTCTACCGAAACTGCCAATGGCTTTTCAACAAAAACATGTTTACCGGTGTCTAGGGCCTGTGTGGCTAATGCAGCATGATGGATTGCCGGAGCTGCAATCACAATGCCTTTGATATCCGGAGTGCTTAGAATTTGTTCCGACGTAAGCATGGGAACATTGTGCTTTTTTGAGAGATTTTGTGCTAGTGATTCATTGTGGTCACAAACAGCAGTGAGTGCACCCAGTTCTGCAAAATTACGCACTAGGTTTTTCCCCCAGTGGCCACACCCTATGACTGCAATTTGAGGTTGTTTGTCAGGCATATCTCTTCTCCTCGAACGCGCGTTCAGTGATTCCCTTGATCTCACCACCACTCATCTCAACAACCCGATCACAATCCTTCAACGTACTCAACCTATGCGCGATCATAATAACTGTCCGATCTTTGCTCACATCACGAATGGTCTGCATCACCTGCGCCTCAGTCGTATTATCCAACGCAGATGTGGCTTCATCAAAAATAAGTACCTCAGGATTTCGGTAGAGTGCCCTGGCGATTGCAATGCGTTGGCGTTCACCCCCAGATAAACGAATGCCGCGCTCACCCACAATTGTCGTCATACCATCGGGGAGTTTTGCAATGAACTTTTCAAGTTGAGCATCACGGATGACTTGTTGGACGCGTTCATGGTCAATATCTTCAGATTTTTCTCCAAAGGTAATGTTGGCTTCAATGGTATCATCGGTCAGGTAAATTGATTGAGGTACATAGCCGATCAGCTGATGCCACTGATGTGTGGTGACGGGGTACAGTCCATCAACAACGATTTTTCCTGTATGCGGTTTTAGAAGACCTAACAGCATATCAATTAAAGTGGACTTTCCTGATCCGGTTTCTCCGACAATACCGATGCATTCGCCTTTGTTGATTTCAAGGTTAATGTTTTTAAGAGCATCTTGCTCGGTATTCAGGTAACGAAAACTGGCATTTTTAATGTAGACAGATTGCTGAAAGGAAAAATCAGTGACATCTTGCAATTGCTCAGTTGTTGCCGCAGTGGTGTATTCCTTATACACTCTTTCGATGTTTGGAATTACGGCTTTAAAGCTGTTGAGCTGTCCTATTACTCGATTCAGCCCGGGCATCAGGCGAAAACCAGCATAAAGGTAAACTCCTAGTGTGCCCATCATTTGCTGCGGGCTGTCGTTCTTCAGGCACATATAACTAATGCTGATAACAAATAAACTTACAAATAACAGCTCTATCGCCAAGCGAGGTAGGTGATTGGTTGCAGTTTGTAAGGCTTGAATTCGGGATTGATGCCGGGCATGTTCTTGGTAGGCATCAATAAAGCTGTGTTTTTTGCCAAGCAGAATTATCTCTTTGAAAGCATGAAAAAATTGCAATAGGTAGTGGTGGCACTTCAAAGATGCTTCTTGTAGTCTTTGTCCCCATCGATAAAACAAGGGCAGTAATCCTTTGGCAATCCCAAAAACCAGAATGGCTCCAATGCTAAAAATAATTAAAGCAAGCGGTGGATTGACCCAAATGATCATCCCTACGAGACAGGTAAAAATAACGCCTTCCGAAAGTACGCTGGCAAGAGCAATCATGCCTGTGGAAAACACTTGGTCCGTATCTCCATTTACCACTGACAACCCATAAGACGAGTTCCTAGTCAAATAAACTCCATAGTCCATTTCGGCAAAGCGATGCAGTAGTTTGTTTTTGAAGTTGTAGCTCATGCGTTGGATTGTGAAGTTTTGGAAAAACACTTCAATAGCTGCAAATAGGTTTTTGACTAAATAGATCAAACCACACGCTATGGTGATATAAAAAACGGCGCTGCTTGGAGAAAGCTCTCCTGTGATGCCGACTTTTTTCAAATACCGAACGCCTGCCTCTGGGTCATTCAAGACTTGCGCAAACACAGCAACAACTGACGCTGTGATGATTTCAAAAAACGAAATCACCAAGGCAAACACACCCAGCAAAATACATTGCTTTTTCTCCTTGGGAGAAAGCAGGGCGTAGAGTTTTGCAGTGGCTGAAGCGATTGAGGGGGTCATGCAGATGTCAGAGATCAGATGTCAGAGTTCAGAAAACGGATGTCGGAGGCCATCAATCTGACCTCTGACCTCTGTTTTCTGAACTCTGGCACGCTACCGCCACCCGGGTGAAATCACTCACCCAGAGGCTTAAAATTAAAACACAGTTGGCGTGTTATACCACGCCAGCTTCTAAATTTTCTACTTATTTTTCTTGTTGTTGCCTGTCTCTTGAAACATACAAGAGGGCAGGGGTTAAAATACGTTCTTTAGTCCAAGTACCACATAATGTTTCATAAATTTCTTGCGGGTTTTGAATATCCACCAACATCACAGCGTCAAAACCTTTATCAGATAGGATCTTTGGTGCAACCCGACCAACATCCAAAGAACTCTGCATTGCAACAAGCTCTGCGATTTCAGCCAGTTCTCCATTGCCCACCAGAGCAATTTTACTCCAGCCTTTTTGTTCGCACTCGGCAAACAAATCAAGACATTGTCCGCGGGCGGATCGGAAAAATGTAAACGAACTTGTCAAATACTCTGTCGCTAGTTGACCTTTTTCTGCCAAGCCTTGGGGAGTTAGGTAATAGGCATATCGGTGCGCTGGGACTTCTTTGGCGCGTATCCAACCTTTGGTTATGGCGCGCTTTAGGTAAGAGTTGACAAGCCCCATGGCAACTCCAAGCTCTGACGCTCTTTTGCGCTGGGAAACCTTTGGGCTATGTTCAACGCTTTCCATCAGGCGCAGCATTACCTCGGATTTTATTTGGTTATTGGTTTCTTGAAAATTGGTCAATTCAAATATCTCTCACAAATCCTCAAGAATCGATGGGAGTACGGTGAACGTCTTCAAGCATTTTCTCGCATTCCTCAATTTTGGTGCTACCGGCTGTTTGGAACAAAAAGGGTAAAAAACTATGTATGATGAGAGAGGCAAAGGCGATACAGCACTTGACAGCAAGGGTTTGCGAAAACACCAGGTGTTGCCAGTAGGTAAACCCAAACTTATGCGGGTGGTCCGTGAAGATAGACATAATTCAATCAAGTCTCTCTTTGCCTGTTCATGTCGTGAACATAGCTGGCGGGTGCAAATGAGTCAAGCGGGAATTTTAACTTTCTTGAGAAAAATCCTAAAATCGGCTATACACAAGGCAACTGCAAACCTAAGGAGTAATAATAACTCATGACCACCCTCGTTACTGGAGTTGCCGGTTTTATCGGCTCACATGTAGCCCAAGCCTTGCTAGCAAAGGGCGAGCAGGTCATAGGCCTTGACAGTCTTAACGTTTACTATGATGTTGCACTCAAAAAAGCACGGCTTGCCAATTTGCAAAATCAATCGGGTTTTACTTTTCACAAGGTCAATATCGCCGATCGCAATGCTTTAAAGCAGGCCGTATCAAAACACCAAGATATTGATCGCGTTGTACACCTGGCAGCTCAAGCGGGAGTACGTTATTCACTGACAAACCCTGAAGCCTATGGTGAAGCTAACCTGATTGGGCATTTGAATATGTTGGAGCTGGCGCGCGCATTGCCAAACCTTAAACACATGGTTTATGCCAGTAGCTCATCGGTTTATGGAGCCAATACCAAGTTGCCATTTTCTGTTGTTGATCCAGTAGATCAGCCAATGTCCTTGTATGCAGCAACCAAGCGTTCATCAGAACTGATGAGCCATACGTATACTCACTTGTATCAGCTGCCCCTTACCGGTTTGC
>JBDLIP010000075.1 GCA_039714795.1 Pseudomonadota bacterium
TTGGTAAGTTTTTTATCGTTGTTCATGGGTATTTTGCTCCTCAAGTTAGGTTACGTTGCAAATTTTCTAAAACTCAGCAAATCATAAATCGAGAGCATTCCGAAAGCAACAAAAAAAGATTCAGATAGATTTTTAGATATCTAGATATAACTGAAATTTCTAAAAATCCTTGATATATATAGCCTGAGATAGCGATAGATATCTAGATAGATTTGGAGATATGTATACCCCACGAGATTACCAGACTTGAGTTCCAAAACCAACGTTCAGGATGACGATCCGTAGATAACACATTTTCACTGAACAGCCCTGCATGTGCTATTGTCCGGCTTGTATTTTTATCGAGAAAAAAATCTCCTTAATTCTTTCATATCAAAAGTTACCTTCCGATAATATTCTGTATCTTCAACTTTCTGGGACTTTATTCCTGATTTTATTATAGATCCAATAAGTCCTTTTCCAGCCTCTGTAGCGCCCAGCACCACTACTGTACTGCGTCTTTTGATAAAGGGGTCCTTTGCCCATATTTCCAGTATTTTTAAGAAACTCGCTTTTCCAAGTCCTTTTCCTCTGGAGCTTTTTCTCATAACAAATGCTTCACCTTCAATATAATCTTTCATAATTATAAAAGAACGAAAGCCAATTAATTCGTTATCCCGGTTAAAAATAAGGAAATATTTTGCCTTATCCCTCATGAGTTTTTTATCAGATTCATCAATATCAGCTAAAAAATCATCCGGAAATTCGACTTTTTTAAAAGATTTCCTGTATTGTATTTTTAAACCATTTTCTAAATTAAAAATTTTCTTATCTTCGAAATATGGTTCTCTCTCTATTATATTTTTGATAATTTCTTTTATTTCGGACAGTGTCATATTGTTCTTGAAGTGTGATGAAAATTTCTCTAAATATAGTTGTGATTCTTCTGGGTTTGAAGCTAAGAAATCTGTTGTGTTCACTACCAAATTTAAGTAGGAAAATCTTCTGAGATTGCCCTTTGGCTTATTTTTAAGAAGAATTTTTCCAACCTTAAGATCAAGCTCCAATTCTTCTAGACTACGTTCTCTCAATTCAGATTCTACAAGCTTGGAATCTTTATCTTTAACGAGAACGTGGGATAAAACTTGCTCTACTAGGGCCTCTTTTTTGTCAGATGTTTCCGTTCCTAAAGAAGAACTAGAAAGAAAAAGACCTTGCATCAGTCCTGTTAATAGGATTATTTTTAGGTAAAAGAATTTTTTAATAATCATAACAATCTCCTTTGTACTTAATATAATCTTATATTAATAATATAAGATTATATGATTAATTTTTCGTTATTATTAACCTGAGTTTTGGATAAGGGAGAAAAAATTCCTCACTCTTGCTCATGGTCCCAGTAGTCAAACCGACCTTTTGCGAGCTCTTAATCGTTCTCGATCCGGCGATATTGGCCAGTATCTAAACGATCTTATTCTTGCTGGTTTTGTGGCCAGAGACTACACTTGGAATTTATACAATGGTCAAATTTCTCGACTCAGCCGTTATCGTTTGAAAGATAATTACGTACAATTTTACCTGCGATTTATATCGAAATATTGTATTCAATCATCTAGAGATAAAAGCACCAGAAGTCATTTTTGACAATCCTTTTTTCCAGAGAAATACTAAACACAATGCTGGATGCCAGATTGATTACCTAGTTCATACCCGATTTGACACTCTGTATCTGTGTGAAATCAAGTTTTCCAAAACTGTAGTAGAGCCCAAGATAATTGGGCAGATGCAATAAAAAATCGACCGTTTGGAAAAACCAAAAGGATTTTCTTGTAGGCCTGTTCTCATTCACGTTAACGGTGTACATGAAGATGTCGTTGATATACTGAAGTGAAATCAAAACCTCTGTTTCCTGATACGCTCGAAGTGCTCATTTACCCAAGTAAACTGCGCGCTTCTCGCTATCATTAAACTAGAGGTTTTGATTTCACGAGAGTATAGTGGATATTTTTCCAAAATAATCGACTTTGGTCAGCTTTTAAACTCTCATGTATAAGGATAGATCATGGCATCATTTGAAACCGAATTAACCTTAAGCATTGGAGGATTGCCGCCATTTTCAGCCAGAGGCTGCACCCAGTCCCTGACACCAATAGTAAACGGTGAACTACGCCGTACTGTTAATGGCGAGCTTATCTATACCGGTAATTCTTTGCATGAAAAATACAAAAGTGTGATTAAGGGAGTGGACAAATCTGCTGCTGCATTTGATGCGATTTGGGTAGGGGCTAAAGTCAAAGTTGGCTGCATTCAGCGGCTGTGGCAGAAATTTTCTGGAGATAAAGTTGTGTTAAGCCGTGATCCGGTTGTAGGATCAGTAATCGCACAAGACAATACATCACAAAATATTGAAGTCAGATCTTGCAAGGGGCGGAATATTAAGTTGCTCAAACCTGTTGAGGAAGGCTATATCAGCTATTGCCCTTATCTTGATATGCGAGTGGTGGATCTGAGCTATGCAACAGATGAATGGGGCATGCAAGTGAGTTGGGAACTGGTGTTGGAAGAAGTATAGAAATCAGATGTCAGAGTTCAGAGTTCAGCGCTCTGATTTCTGAACCCTGACCTCATAAACTGCAATTGTCAGTGTCGCTGGCACAATGATAGCCGCACCCATTAGCGTCATGATGGTGGGAACTTCACCAAATAGCACGAAACCAAAGCTGGATGCGACCAATAACTCGACATAACGATAAGGGGTGAGGGCGGAGATATCAGTTGCGGTAAAAGCCTTGATTAAGCAATACAGAATCAAATTTGCGCCACCGCCTAGGCAAAATAACCAAAATACTTCAGACAAAGTTGGGGTTTGCCAGACCAGCCAAGCAGGAACAATACCAATTAAGGTAGTGCCAGCTGCAAAATAAAATAACATGGTTAAAGGATGCTCTTCATGGCCAACCATGATCTTATTTAAGATATCGCTGGCGGCAAATGAAAGAGCAGCAGCGATGAGCCAAATGGCTCCTATATTAAGCTCAGTAAACGACAGAAATGAAGTGCTGCGCTCGGGTGATTGTAGGGTAACCAAAATACCTATGAAACCCGCCAAAGTTGCCATCACTCTTTGCCAGCCCACTTTTTCTCGTAAAATCAAAAAAGCCATCGGCAACACAAACAATGGAACAGTTTGCGCTAGCAGGCTAACTGCTGAAAGTGGTGTTATGGCAACTCCAGTACACCAGCACACAACGGCAGCATATCCTAAAATCGCCCGCAGACTATGAAAGCTCGGCCTTGGCGTTTTAAAAACGTGAGCTCCCTTGTACAGCATAAAAGGTAGCAAAGTGAGCATAGAGAAAAAGAAACGAAAGAACGCAACTTGTAGGCCTTCAAGCCGGCTGCCTGCGAATTTGGTGAGCGTATCGTTACAGCTGCTTACACAGCACACCATAATCGCCCAAAATACCCCTTGCAAGTAACCTTTTTTATGCAGCCAACCACAGGTCTTAAGGAGCCTTGCCCAAATCAATGCAGGCAGAGCAACAGTGGGATTTAAGGTGGTGGTATTAGATCGATTGCTCATGAAATTCTATCACTCAAAGTTTTTTAAACATCCGTAATATGTAGTGGTTTTGGCTGAGAGAATCAAGGGGGTGATGCGGATGCGGCCAAACGTGTTTGTTGCAGAAGGATCTCCGTCGTCCGTGAACTAGGAAATAGATCCTGAATCGCAAAGCTTTTCCAATTCGTACGACTTACAGTCGCACGTTCGCAAAATCAGCATTCAGGATGACGTACCATAAGGAGCCTCCCACATGAATTTTTCATTTGCCTGGATCGACACCCACGAATCATTTGATCCGCAACTTCACTGTAAAGAAGAAGAAAAAATATTCTCATTGCAGATTCGGCAAAGGGAAGGGGGGTTGGCTGCTGCACAAATCACGGTGGCAAATCCCAAAGTCGGCTTGCTAGGACAAGCGCGTAAGCGCTATGGTTTGATCACGTATCAAAAGCAGCTAATATTTCGCGGGCGCGTTGTCGGTATGCCGGTACATATCGAAGGCGAGGCAGTTCGTCTGTTGCTAATTGCACAACCTGAAGATTATCACAGGCAGCTGCAACAGTTGATGCAAACACTAAAAACTCCTCCCTACTGGGATGAGTTGTTTGTTCATGATGCAACAAAGTACCGGCCATTAGAAGCACTTGAGGCTCGCTCAGCGCTTTATTATTGTTCTCGGACCTCTGGCAAGGTCTCGATTTCAGATATTTTCACCGGAAATCAGCACATTGATCTTGGCGGCAATTTTTTTAGGAATAGCTTACAAGTGCGAGTAAATGAGGCTCCACTTAGCTCAGTAACTGTTGAGCTCAGTGCCCAATGGTCACAACAAGGCTATGGCACTTGTGACATTACCCCACAATTGCTGGCGCAATTTCCCTATGGTTTGCTTAGCACTTATACCGGAAAAGACCTTGAAGCCAAATGGTGGAAGCAGGGAGAAAAAATTGGCCGCACTGGCTATTGGGTTGAATCCAGTTATTTAAAGGAAGTGAGTCCTCCCTACACCGGTATTTTAAATCTGTATCCTAAACTGTCGCCAAAACTCTGGGCGCCTGCAAAAAAAGTGGGCGAGCCACCACAGCAAATTCGCCTCAAGCGACACTGGTACCAAGCTGAACTGCGTTTGGGCTGGCACTACCAGCAAACCCGATGTGAAGTGGCACGTTTTACGCTAAACCATTCGACGCAACCTTTAATGCCAGCATCACCTCGAACACGACACTTGCGCTTTCGGCTGCAAAAAATTGTAGGCCTCAGTCATGCCTGGCGAGCGCAGCATGGCTATACACGTGGCTTTCGAGTGGTGCATGAGGATAAAATCTATCGATGTCTGAGGCGACACCGCTCTGGTGAAGTATTTGAAAACAAATACTGGCGTTGCCTGGGGCAGGGGAGTCACAGCGATCCCCAATCAAGCAGAGCTAACTTTTTCACCACTGACCGCGGCCGGCAGGCCATTTTACATAGCCTTGAGCGAGCTAAAGCACACCTTGCCGCTAGTGCTCGAGCCATTACGATCAAGCTACATGCTCCTTTTGATACGCTTTGCAATATCACAACGGATCATTCAGTCACCGTTGCCGATGAGCGCCTGCCTGGTGGGCGCGCCACCGGCAAAGTCATGGGATATCGCCTGTGCGTGGAAGGAAAGTCAGGTAAGCGCTGGGTTGAGGTTGAACTGGGAGTTTCCATAGGCGCCAAGCAGATTCTATTTGAAGGCGCTTCGAAACCAACTTCGCTTTATGTGGAAAGCAATTATGTGCAGCCAGATTTCCAAGTTGATTTGGGACAAAAAACGACTACTCAGTCCGGCGTTGAATTGGGATACTGGCGGCACCAGGGAACCTCTAAGGGAGTTTTGTATCCAAGTGCTTTGAAAGATCGTGATTTTTTGCAAGACATAGAAGTGCAACATGACCCAGATACGCAATTGCAGCATATGTTGCAAAACCAATATCCACGCTCATTTAATCTCAAGCATACGTTATTGCAAAAACCGACAAATCTTTGCTTGCAATTGAAAGACTTAAGCACTCAGCCTCGTCTGACCCATGAGGTTGTGATCCCAGTGTTATCCAGCTGGAGCCCAATGCGGCAGATTGATTTGGAGACCGGGATGACGGCCCGCAGGGGATAAGCAAAATCCTCCCTTACCCAAAACTCAGATTAATTATCCATCTGTGTATTCCACCATATCAAAGGAACCTTCCATGCAATTTGAAAAAGCTTTGCGCCGGCGACAGTTGCTACCTGCGCCACTGGGGCATGTAGAACCAGAAGGGCGCATTAATACTGGCACGCCATTAATGGATACATCCATCAGAGATGGGTGGTCTGATATTGACCTAGCAGCGCAGCAGCTGGATTGGCCAAATGAGATCATACTTGAGGTAGCTTGGCAATCTATCAAGTTGATCAATCATAGTGTCACAGTACAAAGCATTGTGCCCGATTTTGCTTTTACACCGGTTTCACTTTATGAGCCATCAGTGACTGGCATTTGTGCAGGTATTGAGATTACCCTACGTCGTTTGTTGTCTGAAGTGCCACAATCTTTTGCTCTGAACTTAGATCCAGGCGATGTGCTGTGGCAACATAATTTCTTACAGCAAAACTCCGGAGCATTGGTTTTGCGGCGCCGTCCGTTGGCAACTGGAGATTGGCTGGTCACACCGCCGAAAAAGCCAGAGCTAGCTAACCTCAACCTGCTTGGATTATTTGCCTATGCTGGTTTTGCTAAACTTGGAGCGCGCTTGCAGGATCTTGAGCAGGTGTTTGCGTACATCACTCACAGCGGTGATGACTCAAAGTTAGCTTTAAAGCGATATAGTGAGTTAGTTGCCAAGAGTGTTGCTCCACCGTATGGGGGAGTCATGGGCAAAGCAAATGTGGTTTATGTGGATACATTTACTCCCAAGCAAACCTGGTCGGTATCTCAGGTAATTACATCTGGACAGATGCAGGTTCTACTGACTTGTGATGGAGAAACTCGTGCCTACCGGTCGGTACGTGTTGTGGAAGAGAACCCGAGTGAGGGTAGTTTTTCAGTTGTAATGTTAGCTTGAACATTATTCATCCATAAAACACAGCCAATAGCGTGTTGCTTTGAGTTTGCCTGTTTTGCGTAGAATTTGTTTTTCTACCAGGTCCTTTAGATCACGTGTTGCAGTTGATGGTGAAGTTTTTGCAATTTTAGTATAATTATCTGCACTTAATCCCCCAGTAAACCCTTTGGGTCCTTCTCGAAGCATGCGGAAAATAACCTTGTGTTGCCGGGGATTCATTTTGTTGGCGAATTGGTCAAAAAATTTTGTTTTTTTGATAATAAATTCTATGCCTGCAATGGTGTATTCTTGAGCTAGCAGAATTGTTTTTGAAAAATAAATTAGAAAGTCGGTAATCTTATTACTCTTGTTTTGGATTTCCAGAGCGCTGTAATAAGCTTTTTTATTAGAGCTAATTGCTTGAGATATTGCAATAAGGGTTGGCTGTTGTAGATACTGAGCCATGATCTTTTCGACAATGGTGCGTCCAATGCGCCCATTACCATCTTCAAATGGGTGAATTGATACAAAGTATAGATGGGCTATTCCAGCTCTGATCAAAGGTGGCAGTGGTTTTTCTCCATTAGGTGCAGTGGTATTAAACCAGTTAATAAAGGCGTCCATTTCAGACATGACTTGTTTTGAAGGGGGAGCTTCAAAATGGACTTTTGGGTTATGAATAGCCCCTGAGATAATTTGCATTGACTCAATATGGGTACGGTAACGGCCAATATCATGTAAATCGCGTCTGCCACTCATTAACATTGCATGCCATTTCCAAAGCACTTCATGTGTAAGAGGGAGTTTGTAGTGATAATATAAGTCTGTCATCATTTCAGCAATGCCATTTTCTGCAGGATGATTTCTGGAAAGTGGTGCTGCAAGCCCAAAGTATCTTTTTATAGAAGATTGTAAACTAGCACGATCAAGAAACTCTCCCTCAATCTCAGAGGTTTTAATGGCTTCATTGCAGATTAGTTTAACCGTAATGCTTTTCTGATCTGCAGCAGAGATATGCTTATAAAGCCCAGAAACGACACCAGATTGCCGTAAAAATTTATTTTCAAAATCTATTAATTGTTTCGTATCGTATTGGAAATTTGGCCAATCATCTTGCTGCCAGTTCCAAATAGTTTTCTTAGTCATGAGCTATAAACCTTCTGTTTATGGCTCATAATATGCTTGTTTATGAGCTATAACAATCTTTTTATTGCCCAACAAAGAAAGGAGTATGCACCATGAGCATAATCTACCGTAGCGAAAAGGGGGCGCCCTTAACCATTGAAGAAATGGACAATAACTTCTGTGAGCTCGAGCAACGGCTTGAAGCCCTTGAAAAAGCATTTCGCAAAAGCGAAGGGATTGCAGATGTTCAAGTCGAAGGCGATCAGATGACCCTAATTGGCGATCATGGTTCTAAATTTGGGCCAGTACAGTTACCGGTTGTGGCTTATGTCCCCAGGGGTAAATGGCAGCCTGATACCGATTATGCCAGTCATGACGTGGTATCACATGAAGGCAGCGCTTATGTTTGCAAAAGTCCTCATCGCAGTGAAGGGTTTGAGCGAGAAAAATATTGGCAGCTGTTGCTGCAAGGGAATTTTTCTAAGGCACAGAAAAGCACGGAAACGCTTAGCTTGCGTGCTTACGAGTCAGGTACCCTTCCTAAACAGGCAACCCTTGGACAACTAGGTGTCTATATTGATGATGCAAGCCAGCCATCACTGATTTATGGAGATGGCCATAACTGGCGCTACGTTACAACGAATTTAACTATTTAAGGAGGCACAAGCATGAAGCAGCATACGTCTGAATTGAATCGCGTTTTAGGGCAAATTGAAGCTCAGATTTTGCATCTGAACCAAACGCTTAAAGAGCTCAAAACAACTTTGCAAAAGCTTAGTGATCGGGTGAGCTCAATTGAGCTCTATTTTTCCTTTTGGCGAGGAGGGCTGGGGGCAATTTTATTGATGGGTTCGTTGTTGAGTTTTATTGTACAGTGGTGTTTAACTCAGTGGTCGGTGGGGCAGTGAGCCAGTAATTAGGAATTTATGGATATACTCGCTCACGCGAGCATTTTACGTCGCAAGCGGCGGGGAATTCAACCCTAAGGAGATTAAACTATACTATCGTGAAATCAAAACCTCTAGTTTAATGATAGCGAGAAGCGCGCAGTTTACTTGGGTAAATGAGCACTTCGAGCGTATCAGGAGACAGAGGTTTTGATT
>JBDLIP010000076.1 GCA_039714795.1 Pseudomonadota bacterium
CTCCTGTTCATGTTAAATCTGTGATCTGAAACAATAAATACTTAACATAGCCTTTGATTTTGAACTAATTTTTTTTAACGTACAAGATGCGGTTGTTGGGTATTGTCCGGAGAAAATGGACGAATCAAATTATTTTCCAGCGGGAGGGGCTGCAAAATGGTAGAAGAAGGTTGACAAAATCACTGTATTTGTTATATTTTCGACCCTAAGGTATACATCTCTATCGAATTTGGAAAACACGTGAATGACAAAGCGCATACAAGCTAAATACAAGATTGATCGTCGTTATGGAATAAATCTGTGGGGGCGCCCCAAGAGTCCATACAATAAGCGTAACTATGGTCCTGGAGAGCAAGGTCAAAAGCCTCGTAAACTTTCAGACTATGGCTTGCAGCTGGCTGCAAAGCAAAAGCTTAAAGGTTATTATGGTAATCTGAACGAGCGCCAGTTTCGTAACCTGTATCAAACGGCTGAGCAAAAGCGCGGCGATACCAGTGAAAACTTAATCGGTTTGCTCGAGCGGCGCCTGGATGCCGTCATCTACCGGATGAAGCTCATCCCAACCGTATTTTCAGCACGCCAATTAATTAGCCATGGTCATATCCTTGTCAATGGTAGGCGCGTTACGATCCCATCCTATCGGGTGCGAGAAGGCGATGAAATTGAATTGCGCTCAAGAATGCACGATAATCCAGTTGTTCTTGGAGCCGTACAATCTTCAGAACGAGAAGTTCCCGAATACGTCGAGATTGACCATGGGAAAATGAAGGGACGGTTTGTCCGGACTCCTAACCTTGAAGAGGTTGCTTATCCGGTGCAGATGGAACCAAACCTGGTTATTGAGTATTATTCACGTTAGGTTTTTCCTAGACTGAAGCTGAATCAACATTTTGATTCAGCACGGGTATACCATTTTTTTCAATGTTTGCTGAACCGTTTTGTGGAATGATTAAAACTCAGCTTTTGCTGGTGAGACGACCTTAACTCCATGATTGGCAACTTCTAGGACTGCCAGTCGCCTTTCAACCAAACCATTCGGGATTAGACGAAACGTGCCGTCAATACCATCAAAACCTCTTGGTTGCGTGAGCTCGGAGAGCATCAATGAATTTCCCTGCCGTGTTTGGCTTAAGATTGCTGCCAGCGACATAGCATCGTAGGACAGCGTGGCAATGCGAGGAGGGCTGTGACCAAACTGGGTCCGGAATTTTTGCTCAAACTGTGCGCGCTTGTACGGTGCTGGGGCAACAAACCAGCCCCCTCGTGCAGAGCTTGTTGTAAAAGTTTGAGGCGTATCCCATTGTCCGCTTCCCAGCAAGCGGACCTGCGTGAGGTCAACGTCATTGTATTGCAGTGAGGATATCACCAACTTTAGGGTGTCCCCGCCTTCAGGAACAAACAAACCCTGTAAGGGAATATTCCTCAGCTTGATGGCCTGGGCAGAAAAATCAGATGTTCCGGGACGGTAAAAGGCAATCGCTTCAATGCGGATATCATTGTGAGCGACAGCTTGCACCAAAGCATCCTGCAACAAATCTCCATAGGCATTTTCTGGCAGCAGGGCCCCAATATTGCGAATATTATGGGCAGCAGCAACAGAAATAATTTCTCTGACTTGTTCACTAGGGTCAAACCCAAGAATGAACACTTGGCTGTCAGCAACCTTTTGGTTGTTTGAAAAACTTAATACAGGGACATTTGCTTGAGAGGCGATGGCCTTTACTGCAGCTACTTCTTGGGAAAACAGAGGCCCAACAATCAGTTGGGCGCCTTCATGCAAAGCCTGTTGAGCAGCAGCACTTGCTTGGGCTGGTGTGCCTTGGGTATCGTGAATCATTAATTCAAGTTGATTGCTGCCGTGATCAAACAAACTCATCTGTGCAGAAGCGAGGAGGTCTTGTCCCAGTTGCGCATTTGTTCCTGTCAGTGGCAACAGGATCGCCACTCGCATCTTGTCTTGTTGGGTAATCCCTGACATGGTTTGTTGTTGATGCAGAGTCCGAGGTGGAAGCTTTTCAACCGAAATTGGAGCGCTACCATCAGATGTTGGTCTGTTGCGTTGTGTTGTGGTTTGACAAGCGGCCAAAGTTAGGGCACTCAATAGAATCAGAGATGAAAAAATTTTTCTAAAAAGAAGAGACAAGGTTCGTTCCTTTCTTCCACGGGTTTAGTTATGAGTCAAGGTAACGATTTAGACAAGAAAAGTAAACATTTTACTGGGCTGTATTTGGTAGCAACACCCATTGGTACCCTTGCAGATATCACATTGCATGCACTTGAAGTGCTCAAGAATGTCGATGTCATTGCGTGTGAAGACACTCGCGTTACCCAGAAACTGCTGCATCATTATGGTATTGATATAAAGCTTTTTTCCTACCATGACCACAATGCGCCCAAAGTACGACCAAAATTATTGCAGATGCTTGCAGAGGGGCAAAGCATTGCGCTTGTCAGTGATGCAGGTACGCCACTGATTGCTGATCCTGGTTATCAACTTGTAAAGGCGTGTTATGCAAAATGCATTCCGGTAACCAGTGCGCCAGGTGCATGTTCTCCCATTGTTGCCCTTACACTTTCAGGCCTTTCTACAAATCGCTTCTGTTTTGCCGGGTTTATTCCAACCAAATCACAGGCACGGCAGTCTTTTTTCGAGCAATTTAATCCACATCATGGCACGCTGATTTTTTTTGAAACCGCAAAACGGTTGCTTGCCTCATTACAGGGTATGCAGAATGTGTGGCCAAACACCCAAGCTTGTGTGGCACGGGAATTGACGAAAAAGTTTGAAGAGGTGCGCACAGACACGCTGCCTGATCTGATTCAGCATTACGAAAGGGTTGGAGCTCCTCGGGGTGAAGTCATTGTGCTCGTGGACAGCCGGACTTTTCCGCAATCCGATAACAACCGATTAGACGAACTGCTGGCGATCGTTTTGAAAGAAACAACGGTGCGTGATGGAGTAAATTTAGTTGCAGATATCTCTGGATTGCCCCGGCGTGAGGTGTATCAAAGAGCGTTGCAGATTAGATAGTGCTAGATCGATTCGATATTCTCTACTACCAAATTATGTTAACGTCAAGCACCAATTTTACATGTCAGCACAGTTAGCAACTTGCTTTTTTCCTGGAATTTCAATCATTGGGGCCAAAGCATACCAAAGGGAATGCCCCACAAATTTTTGCCAAAAGACAGCGGAATCTCGCCTGAATATAAAGCAATGCCAACGAACGGTCGGTGCCCTGCAACATTTTCTCGAAACCAAGTTAGGTGTTTGAAGTCATTTCTGCCGATTGAGCTGCTTGCCTTTACTTCAACTCCTAACAAAGACTCATCTTCTCGCTCGACGATAAAATCAATCTCCCTTTGTTCCCGATCTCGATAATGAAAAATATTGTACTCTCCATTATTGGAATCAATTTGGGCAGATAATTCATTAAATACAAATGTTTCAATCAGCTTGCCAATCCGATATGAATTAAAACGCAGGTTCTCGGCACGCCAGTTAAGGAGGGAAGACATCAGACCACTATCTGCAAAAAAAAGCTTTTTTTGCTTACCAACCCTTGCATAATCGGTTCTCACCCATGCGGGTACCTTTTCAACCAAGTAGAGAGCCTCTAAGGCATTGATATAAGATTCAACTGTCGGACGACGAATTGAGAGTCCACTACCAATTGCAGAGATATCCATGAACTTACTTGACCACGCAGCTAGAATTTTAACGAGTTCTACCATAGCCTCTCGGCGCTGAATTCGCGTAATGTCCTGTAAATCACGCTCCAGAAGGGCTTCAATATAGTCTTGATGCCATTGTTGGCGATCTTTTCCCTCAAGAAGAACGGCCTCTGGAAACCCACCTCGAAAAGCAAGCTGTAGTGTTTGCTCCCGATTATAAACATCGAATTTGAAATCAAAAGATTGCTGAAATGCATGCTCAAAAAACTTCGGTTGCCGCTTTAAAATTTCGCCTTGCGCAAGAGGACGCAAACGAACTTTTCGTATACGACCTGCCAGGGATTCTCGAACGCTGGGTAAAGCTTGTATATTTGCAGAACCTGTCAGCAAATACTGACCAGGCCTTGTGTCGTCATCCACAACTTTTTTAATAGCTGGCAACAAAGAAGGCACTCGCTGGACCTCGTCAATAATCATCGTTGTATCGGTATGATGCACAAATTCATGCGGATCTATCTCTGCTGCTTCCCGAAACGACTGGATATCTAGGGTTCGATAGGTATCATTAGAAGATGACAGCTTTTTTGCAAGGGTCGTTTTACCACACTGTCGTGCCCCTGCCAGAAGAACAACACGCCGTTTGCCCAAAGCATATTGGACCTGATGTTTTTGCCAACGTGGATATTGATCCGTCATGCTTAAAAAATCCCGCAATTTTACAAAAGTTCACCTCGCGATTTTACAAAAGTCTATCCCGCGATTTTATAGAAGTTTACATCGCGATTTTACAAAAGTCTACCCCGCGATTTTATAGATGATTCTTTAGATTGTTTTGTTTAAATGGGTAGGGCGCTAACAGATGACACTGCTTTGGTGCGCTAAATGGTTATGATCAAGGCAACATGTATGGCAACACGGCATTCAAACGCTGCCTTCCCTGTTGAGTCGCTCGCAAAACCTGGGTGTCCAGTTCTATCAGTCCCTCTTGTTTGAGAGAAGCAAGTGATTCAGGCACGCAGAATTGCTCTAAATGGTGTCCTGTCTCTTTTCTAAATCGTTCAAGCTGCACTCCCTCTTCAAGTCGCAGGCCCATCATCAGCATTTCTTTTGCTTTTTCTGTAGAGGACAGAACCTCGGTTTTCTTGGTGGCAAATCCAGATTGACCTACCTTTTCCAACCAAACCTCAGGGGCTTTATGATTGTAGGTCGCATATTTTTGCCCCTGTTTTGTCAAACGTCCGTGGGCTCCAGGGCCAATTCCTAAATAATCTTGATAGCGCCAGTAGGTCAAATTGTGCTGCGATTTGCCACCTGTGCGTGCGTAGTTAGAGATTTCATAAGCCTGAAAACCGTGTTGTCCTAAAACATCTCGGGTCATCTCATAGAGCTGGGCTGAGATTTCTTCATCTGGCAAAGTCCACTCACCGCGTTGATGCAGTGTGTGAAAGGCTGTGCCAGGCTCAATCGTCAACTGATAAGCTGAGATGTGACCTTGCAACAACGGAGCTATTTGTGCCAGAGAAGCTTGCCATTTTTTAGGAGATTGTCCTGGTAGCGCATAAATAAAATCCAACGAATAACGCATAAAAACTTGTCTAGCTACAGTGATTGCTTTCATTGCTTGCGTTGCATCATGCAAGCGGCCCAAAAACTTAAGTTCAGTATCGTCTAATGATTGAATGCCCAAGGAGACTCGGTTAATGCCAGCGGCATGAAAATCTTTAAATTTACCGATTTCAACCGTTTGCGGGTTGGCTTCGAGAGTAATCTCTAGGTCTTTGGGCAAGGACCAAAGCTGTGTCACCTCATTTAGGATAATTTCAACAATTTTGGGATCCATCAATGAAGGTGTCCCACCGCCAAAAAAAATACTCTTTATGGTTTGATGCGGCAACGTACCTGCATAAAACCGGAGTTCCTTGAGATATCCCGCAAGCCACGCTTGATGATCAATGTGCTCTCGCACATGGCTGTTGAAATCACAATAGGGGCACTTAGAAAGACAAAATGGCCAATGAATATAAAGACTCAGTGCTTGAGGCATTATTATTGATGCGCTCTGATTAGCTGGTCTACTGCCTTGGCTCGATGACTTAGAGCATGTTTTTCTGCTGCCGGCATTTGAGCAAACGTGCGCTGGTGCCCTAGGGGTTGAAAAATTGGGTCGTAGCCAAAGCTGTTATTCCCGCGAGGCGGAAAAACCATCTGCCCTTCAACATGTCCTTCGAAAAACTCAAATGTATCGTCCGGATAATAAAGGCACAACACACAAACAAAGCGCGCTCTCTTATTGGTAAAAGGTCGCAAGTCTTTTTCGAGTTTCTCAGCGATTTGCTGGAGTCCTCCAGCTTCATAATACCTGCGACCTGTATAAACCCCCGGCTGATTATCTAGGACTTCAATTTCAAGACCGGAGTCATCAGCCAATACCAAACAATTTTGATGCTCTGCTGCATGTTTAGCCTTTATCAGTGCATTTTCCCGAAACGTTGCCCCGGTTTCTTCAGGAGCTTCGTGTTCTGGAGAATCCAACGGGGTCAATACGATCCCCAAAGGCTCAAGTAAATCTTGAAATTCCTTAATCTTTCCAGGATTGTGAGAGGCCAGGATAATTTTTTTATTTTGCAACAAGCTTGACATTCGTATCTGTCAGGATTTTGGCAAACGCTCTGTTTTGCATGCGAATCAACTCACTGATTCCTTTGCTTGCAAGCGTAAACATTCCTTGATAATGCTCTTGGGAAAAGGGAGACGTTTCAGCTGTTGCTTGCACTTCAACAATACCGCCTTTTTGCGTCATAATGAAGTTTGCATCTGCTTCTGCTGAACTGTCTTCTGTATAATCAAGATCAAGCACCGGGGTTCCTTGGTAAATTCCACAGGAAATGGCTGCCACCTGATCGGTTAGCGGTAGCTCTTTCAATTTACCTGCCTTGACCAAACCCTGGAGGGCTTGCCATAGGGCTATGTAAGAACCAGTTATTGCTGCTGTGCGGGTGCCCCCATCTGCTTGCAAAACATCACAGTCAACTCGCACTTGTCTTTCGCCAAGTGCTTTCAAATCTGTAATAGCACGCAAAGATCTGCCAATCAAACGCTGTATCTCTTGAGTGCGTCCAGATTGTTTACCGCGAGTTGCTTCTCGAGTCACTCTTTGATCAGTGGAGCACGGGAGCATGCCATATTCAGCCGTAATCCAGCCCTTCTTTTTGTCTCGCAGAAAAGGCGGTAATTTTTCTTCAATCGTTACCGTGCACATGACGTGCGTATTACCAAAGCGAGCAATGCAGGCTCCTTCAGCATGTACGGGATATCCCAGTTCAAATTCAATTTTTCTTAGCTCATCAACAGCTCGTTTTGAAGGTCTTAGGCTCATCATTTAAATCCAATTCTTGATTGACGTATTGAGGTGAGTTTTACTATATTTCAAGCAGGATTCCAAGCTATACTTCCATACGGGTGTACGCACCTGTGATTTTTAACCCAAGGTAAAACCAATGACCGATTTGAACGACCCCCTAGACCCTGAGAAAATTTTTGAAACAAGCATTGATGAATCGGAAGAAGATGCCCAAGAGGGTGCCACTGAAGCTCCAGATGTAGATGTAGATGTAGAAACAGAAGTTGCTTTGATAAAGGATCAATTACTGCGAGCTCTAGCGGAAACTGAAAATGTACGCCGGCGTGCGGCCAAAGATAAAGAAGAGGCTGCTAAATATTCAATTACCAGCTTTGCTCGTGATTTGCTTACGGTGGCTGACAACCTAAGGCGGGCTTTAGAAAATATTGCAAAGGACAAAGCTGTTGAGAGTACACCTGAGACCAAATCGTTGATCGAGGGTGTGATACTGACCGAAAAAGAATTGTTGTCAGTCTTTCAAAAACACGGCATCCAACAACTCTCTCCTATGAGCGAGAAATTCGACCATGATTTTCACCAAGCTATGTTTGAAATCGAATCTGATGAACAGCCAGCCGGGACCATTGTGCAGATGATACAGTCTGGTTACGTCTTGCACGGTCGTTTGTTAAGGCCTGCCCTGGTAGGAGTTGCAAAAGCAAAAACAAACGAAGAGTCTGAAAATTAAATTGCTTCCCCTCCCGCTCATATGCTTTATAATGGAGAAACATACTGAGGCTGAATCAAACTGTCGGTTTTCTGATGCGCTCGAAGTGTGCATTTACTAGTGTAAACTGTGCGCTTCTCGCTACCGCAAAACTCGACATTTTGGGTTAGCATGGGTATCAAGAGGGGTTCGTAAATAGAGCAGAAAGGACTATTGTCATGCAAGTTTCGGTTAGTGGTATTCAAGTCGATGTTGGGGAAGCGTTTCAGAATCATGTAAACAAAGTGCTTAAAGCCCTTCATGGCAAGCACAATATTGACCCCATTGAAGTCAAGGTGCAATTGTCAAAAGAGGCGCATCAATTTCGATCAGACATTACATCACACCTGGGAGCAGGGGTTGTTATGCGTAGTCATTGCCTGGCCATCGATCCTCACACGAGTTTCGACGGTGCATCGGACAACTTGTCAAAGCGTTTGAGACGTCATAAGGGGCGCTTGGATGCCTACCACAAGCACCATGGCACCAGACGCGAAAAACAGATGGTCCCCTACTATGTGATTCAGCCTGGAGAAACAGCTGAAGAAGCGCCGATTCAAGAAGACGCTTCGCCTCCTATTATCGCCGAAATTCAAGCTGAAGTTCCAACGATTACAGTCAGTGATGCGGTCATGCAACTTGATTTATCACAAGAGCCCGCTATGTTGTTCTATAACAAATCCCATGGGGGTCTTAATATGGTGTACCTTCGCTCGGATGGGAACATTGGATGGGTTGATCCGCAAAATACGAAATAGTTAAAGATTTATGCTTGCGTTTGCCAAAAAATAGGACTAACCTGCAAAGGTAAGCGTGGCAGGGTGGTGCAACAACACCGCCGTTAGGTAAGCCGAGACCGTTACCGGCCCCGGCTCCCTTAAGAACCGTACGTGCGACTTTCACCGCATACGGCTCAAGCCTTTCAAAGGCCTATTCGACCCG
>JBDLIP010000077.1 GCA_039714795.1 Pseudomonadota bacterium
CAACATTTGAAAATTTCATGGCTCTGATGGTGTAGTGTGCCCAGAGGAATCTCGTTTTTAGAAATTTCACGGGCACTCTCAACAGATGCGACAGAACCTGCTAACCTCCGCCATCCGTTTTCGCTAATTTTGCTGATAGCGTGCAAAACGTGATACCACGGCGAAGTGGTGTTCAACGACAATTAGATTTGTGAAAAACGCATTGCCTCATTTAAGGATTCTGTTTTTTAGCTGTTAATGAAGTACAATTTTATATGAGGCAACAATGCCTAGATAGTTAGATTATTTATGAGGCAATGCGACGACAAAAATTTATCAAGCTATGGTAAATGCCTGCTCAACTTGGTAAAATGTTCTCCAGGGAAAGAACAAGATGGAAGAGCGCTATAAAATTTTTTCGTGTCGATAGTTTTGAACTTAATAAAATTGCAGCCGCGGTTTTGCTGGCCTTGGTGATTGCAATGGTGGCAAGCATCATTGGTGATACCTTGGTCGATCCAAAACCTTTGGCCAAAAATGTCTATATCATTGAAGGTAGCACGCAACCAGGCCAAGAGGGTGTTCAAGTTGCCGTCACAAAAGCCGTTGAACCAGTAGAGCCTTTGCTGGCAAATGCCAGCATTGAAAAGGGTAAGATCGTTGCCAAAAAATGTATCCAGTGCCATACCTTTAACAAAGGAGGTCCCAATCGAGTTGGGCCGAATCTTTACGGAGTGGTAGGGCGCAAGGCCGGCCAAGTTGCCAAATTTGCTTATTCCAAAGCAATGGCATCATTTCCTGAAAAATGGACCTTTGAGCATCTGAACAAATACCTCCATAAGCCCAGAACATACGTCAAAGGTAACAAAATGGCATTTGTGGGCTTGGCAAAGGTACAAGATCGTGCCAACCTTATCGCCTATCTAAATAGCGAAAGTGACAATCCACTGCCTCTGCCACAAGGTAAATCGTCAGATGAATAAAGGAAAACCCTGACTCGTGATAAACATTCACACCCGAATTTTCATGTTGTTTCTCATGTTATGTAGTTTTGGGGTGGACAAAAGCATTGCGGCACACGGTGTTAGTTTATATGGCGATTTAAAATATGGACCGGATTTCCAACATTTTGATTACGTCAATCCTGATGCTCCCAAGGGTGGCCGTATTAATTTTGCAGTAATCGGGACTTTTGATAGTTTGAACCCATTTATCATCAAGGGAGATCCAGCAGCAGGAATGTCCCCACTGCATGCCTCAAATTTTTATGCAACATTATTGGATCATTCAGCTGATGAACCAATTGCAGCTTATGGATATATCGCCGAGGATGTTGAGGTCGCACCAGATCGGGCATCTGTCACATTCACTTTGCGAAAAAATGCCACGTTTCACGATGGATCTCCGATTATACCGGAAGATGTGGTGTTTACCTTCAATATGCTTAAAGAGAAGGGTCAACCTTTTTACAAAGCATATTACCGAGAAATTACAACCGCTGAAACAGTTGGTTCTCATAAGGTAAAGTTTACTTTTCAAGACGGTAACAACAAAGAGCTTCCTATTATTATTAGTGAAATGCCAATTTTGTCTAAAACCTTCTACCAAGAGCCTGGACATGAATTTGATGATGCTTCTATGAAGCACCCTTTGGGTAGTGGTCCGTACAAAATTGAAAAAGTCTCCCCTGGAAAGTCTATTACCTATAAGCGGGTGGAAAATTGGTGGGGCAAGGATCTGCCTGTCAACAAGGGCGAATACAACATTGATGTTTTAAAATATGTCTATTTCCGCGATCCCACAGTCGCGTTTCAATCTCTGCAAGCGGGAGTAACAGATTTTCGTCTAGAAAATATAGCAAAAAATTGGGCCAAAGCGTACACATTCCCGGCTGTCGAATCAGGGGATGTCAAAAAGCTTGCTGTGAAACATCAGGGCGGAGCGGGCATGCAAGGTATGGCCTTTAATACGCGGCGCGAAATTTTTAAAGACCCGCGGGTGCGCAAAGCTATTTCATTGTTGTTTGATTTTGAATGGGCCAATAAGAATCTTTTCTATGGACTTTACAAAAGAACCAACAGTTATTTTGCCAACTCTGAGCTTGCATCTCGTGGAATACCTAAAGGAAGGGAGCTAGAGATATTGAAGGCATTTGAAGATCAACTGCCACAAGAGGTATTTATTAAACCCTTCCGCATGCCCGTTACCGATGGATCGGGCAATATTCGAGCTCAGTTACGTCAAGCGATCGGGTTGTTAAAAGAGGCTGGCTGGAAGGTCAAAAATCACAAACTGGTCCACAAGAAAACTAATCAGCTCTTTAAATTTGAGATTTTACTGGTGCAGCCGGACCTCAAACGTGTTCTCAATGGATTTATCCGCAACTTAAAACGATTGGGTATTGATGCCCGTTTGCGAGTTGTCGATTCTTCGCAATATATGGCACGAATTGATGAGTTCGATTTTGACATGATCAGTATTCGTATTGGCCAATCTGAGTCCCCTGGCAACGAACAATTTGAATTTTGGGGATCTAAGGTAGCGGGCGTTAAGGGAAGTCGAAACTACATGGGTATCGCCAGCCCTATCGTAGACGCACTCATTCAAGAGGTGATTGATGCACCAACTCGAGACGAATTGGTAAACCGAACAAGAGCCCTAGACCGCGTTTTGTTACACCAATACTATGTAGTACCGATGTATCATAGCGATGAGTATCTTTTTGCGCATTGGCGCCATTTCAAACACCCTAAAAAATTTCCCAAATATACTCTGCAATTAAGTACCTGGTGGGTGGACTGCAATGATTGCAAGGAGTTGGCCGAAAAATACCAGCGACCCCAATTGACCAAGCACTGCAAGGTTGAGCGGGCCAGAGCGTTGGCTGAGCGTTAGGGGATAATTTTTGCTTTCTTATATTCTGCGTCGTTTGTTTTTGATTATTCCCACACTTTTTGGAATTATCCTGATTAACTTTCTCATTGTTCAAGCAGCCCCTGGGGGGCCTGTTGAGCAAATGATTGCCAAAATCCAGGGAACAGCCGTAGATGCCACCGCAAGAATTGGCGGCGGAAGCGGTATTGATTTACAAGGCGGGCAAGGTCCTGTGGGTGAGGCAGCAAGCCAGGGCATGACAAGCAAATATCGAGGGGCTCGAGGACTGGACCCTGAATTTATTGCACAAATTGAAAAGATGTATGGATTTGATAAACCGGCACACGAACGTTTTTTCAAAATGCTTAAAAATTATTTAATGTTTGACTTCGGTACCAGCTATTTTAAAGAGCAGTCCGTGGTGTCATTGATCAAAAGCAGCCTACCGGTATCGATTTCCTTAGGGCTCTGGACAACTCTATTGATCTACTTCCTCTCGATTCCTCTAGGGATTCGCAAAGCGATCCGTGATGGCTCTGTTTTCGATATGTGGACCAGCACAGTGGTGATCATAGGCTATGCCATCCCTGGATTTTTGTTTGCCATTTTGTTGATCATCTTGTTTGCCGGTGGCAGCTATTGGACAATTTTTCCGCTGCGCGGCCTTATTTCAGATGGGTGGCAGAGTATGACCTGGCCAACTTTGATTGCTGACTATTTTTGGCACATTACCTTGCCAGTGATTTCGCTGGTGATTAGCGGTTTTGCTGGGTTAACACTACTGACCAAAAATTCTTTTTTGGAAGAAATTAACAAACAATATGTAATTACAGCCCGCGCCAAGGGATTGACGGAAAGAGCTACTCTCTATCTCCACGTGTTTCGCAATGCGATGCTCATTATTATCGGCGGTCTGCCAGCCGCGTTCGTGAATATCATATTTACCGGTGCTCTATTGGTCGAAGTCATTTTTTCCTTGGATGGACTGGGGCTTTTGGGGTTTACGGCAGCCGTGCACCGTGACTACCCATTGTTGTTTGGAACGCTTTATATTTTTACGCTGATCAATCTTGTCACGCATCTTTTAGGAGATCTTACATATATGTTGGTTGATCCGCGCATTGACTTTGCCAAGCGACAGGGGTGAGGTCACCATGAGTCCATTAACCAAAAGACGTTTGCAAAATTTTCGCGCCAATCGACGTGGCTACGTTTCTTTTTGGATTTTTCTCATTTTATTCACACTCACCTTGTGTGCGGAATTTCTCTCGAATGACAAACCATTACTGGTTTCTTATGACGGATCATGGTACGTACCTGTGCTGAAGATCTATCCTGAAACCACCTTTGGCGGCGAGTTTGAAACCGAAGCGCACTACCGCGATCCCTTTGTAAAAGATCTTATTGAGACCAAAGGTTGGATGGTGTGGCCACTGATTCCTTATAGCTACAACACGGTAAATTATGATTTACCAGTCCCAGCACCTGCGCCCCCTTCGGCTGAAAATTGGTTGGGTACGGATGATCAAGGGCGTGATGTGATGGCTCGGCTTATTTATGGATTTCGCATTTCAGTGTTGTTTGGTTTAACGCTCACTTTGTTTAGTTCCCTGGTTGGGATTTTAGCTGGGGCAGTACAGGGATATTTCGGCGGGATCGTCGATTTGGCGTTGCAGCGCTTTGTGGAAATCTGGTCAGGCCTGCCTGTGCTTTTCTTATTGATTATCTTGGGAAGCCTTGTTGAGCCGAATTTTTGGTGGTTATTAGGATTGATGCTGTTGTTTAGTTGGATGGCGCTGGTCAATCTTGTGCGCGCTGAATTTTTGCGAGCCCGCAATTTTGATTATGTCAAAGCCGCCCGTGCCCTTGGTGTGGCAACGCCAATCATAATGTACCGCCACGTCCTACCCAATGCCATGGTGGCAACATTGACGTATATGCCGTTTTTGTTGAATGGATCAATTACCACACTCACATCGCTTGATTTCTTAGGCTTTGGTTTACCACCTGGCTCAGCATCTTTAGGGGAAATGCTGGCTCAAGGGAAGAACAATGTGGAAAATGCCCCCTGGCTTGGTATCACCGCGTTTGTAACCGTGGCAGTTCTTTTAAGTTTGCTGATTTTCATCGGCGAAGCCGTACGTGATGCCTTTGATCCCCGTAAAGTGAGAGCAAGGTGAAAGCATGAGTCATCTGCTTGACGTCACCGATCTTTCTGTTGTTTTCGGTCAAGGTACAAAAGCAACCCAGGTGGTTAGCCGTATTGGCTTTAACATAGCACGCGGTGAAACAGTTGCCCTTGTTGGTGAAAGTGGCTCTGGCAAATCCGTTTCTGCTCTTGCAATTTTAAAGTTATTGCCATATCCACATGCCTCTCACCCCAGCGGTCATATTATTTTTAAAAGGCAAGACTTAATGAAGCTGTCTGAGCCAAATTTACGAAAATTACGTGGAAGTCGTATTGGGATGATATTCCAAGAACCGATGACATCGTTAAACCCCCTACACCGAGTTGAAAAACAGATTCGTGAATCATTGCAATTGCATAAAGGGCTGGATAGGACTCAAGCCCGGGATCGCATTCACGAGTTGTTGAAATTGGTTGGGTTTGGCGATACCAAGCGTATCATGACCTCCTATCCACATCAGTTATCAGGAGGTCAGCGCCAACGCGTGATGATTGCCATAGCACTTGCTGGAGAACCTGACCTACTGATTGCCGATGAACCAACAACAGCTTTGGATGTAACCACCCAGGCACAAATTCTTGGACTTTTGAACGATCTAAAACGACGTTTTAATATGGGATTACTGTTGATTACCCATGACCTCGAGATTGTGCAGCACATGGCTGATCGCACCTATGTGATGTCGCAAGGAGAGATTGTAGAATCAGGTGAAACAGCTGAAATTTTTGCCAAACCACAACATCCGTATACTCAACAACTGTTGGCGTGTGAACCCAGTGGCCATCCGCACCCAGTGGTTGCAAGTGCTGCCAATGTACTATCAATCAAAAAGTTAAGCGTTGGCTTTCCTATCCGTAAAGGTTTTCTGCAACGCACAGTTGCAACCTTTCAGGCTGTTGATAATGTATCATTAGACTTGCAGGCCGGGCAAACAATTGGCGTAGTGGGAGAAAGTGGTTCAGGTAAAACAACTTTGGCAATGGCAGTCTTGCGCTTGCAACAAGCTGAGGGACAAGTTATCTTGCATGGGCAACAAATTGATGGCTTGTCCAATCGAAAGGTTCGCCCGTTTCGCCGTGAAATGCAGGTTGTGTTTCAAGACCCGTTTAGTTCTCTCAGCCCTCGCATGTCAGCCCAAGAAATCATTGGTGAAGGACTGAAAGTTCACGGGCTTTCTAAAGGGTATACTGATTTTGATCAAAAAATCGTTGCGGTCATGCGCGAAGTCGGCCTTGCCCCAGATATACGATTTCGTTACCCACATGAGTTTTCAGGTGGCCAACGCCAGCGCATCGCTGTTGCCCGGGCTCTTGTTTTAAAACCAAAGTTGTTAATTTTGGATGAACCAACGTCTGCTCTTGATCGGGCTGTTCAAGGGGAAGTGATCGATTTGCTGCGCAATTTACAAAAAAAACATCGGCTAGCTTACCTCTTTATCAGTCATGATTTAAAAGTTGTGCGGGCTATGAGTCATAACATCCTCGTGATGCATCAAGGAAAAGTAGTAGAACAAGGCACAGCAGAGCAGATTTTTGAATCACCACAGCATGAATATACACAAAAATTGCTGAAAGCTGCGACTCAATTACGGTAGTCCAGCGACAATCTTTGCTTCACCGAGAACTGTTTTAAAATAAAGGTTGACCATCTTCCCCTTCCTCCACCAATGCTTCGGCAATCTGCACCGTATTTAGAGCTGCACCCTTGCGCAAGTTATCGGATGTAATCCATAACGCCAAACCATTTTCAACTGAATCATCCTTACGGATCCGACTAACAAATACATCATCTGTTCCTGCGCAATCCAAAGGAGTGGTTAGCTCACTTGAATCATTCACACAAATACCTGCGGCTTGCTGCAATGCATTCTGCGCCTTTGTAACTTCGATAGGTCTCGCAAACTCAATGTGAGCCGAAATGGCATGACCAACAAAAACGGGGACCCGCACACAGGTCGCTGTGATTTCGATTGTAGAATCGATTATTTTCTTGGTTTCTTGAATCACTTTAGTTTCTTCGCCCGTATAGCCACTGCCCTCGAGTTCATCAATCTGTGGAATAATATTAAAAGCAATCTGGTGTGACAAATAGTGGTGTTCGATGTCCTGATTCAAGAAAATGGCCTGAGTTTGCTCAAAAAGTTCCTCCATAACTTTTGACCCTGCACCTGATGTTGACTGATAAGTCGAAATCACAACCCTTTTAATAGGGACAACTTGGTGTAACGGAGCCAACGTCATGGCAAGTGGAATAGCAATGCAGTTGGGGCTTGCAACAATATTTTGGTTGCGCACCTGATGCAGAGCTTCTCTATTAACCTCAGGAACAACAAGTGGTATGTCAGGATGCATACGAAAAGCTGATGAGTTATCAATCACAAAACACCCAGCTTGCGTAGCCCGAGGCGCAAACTCTAGTGATGTTTGAGCGCCTACCGAGGCTAACACAATATCGACACCATCAAAATCAAAAGTATCCAAATCTTTAACCACCAGGATATCTCTATCACCATAGTCAATTTCTTGCCCGTCAGAACGATCTGAAGCCAAGGGAATCAGATCTTTGATGGGAAATTTTCTTTCGTGCAGAATCGACAAAATTTCTTGGCCTACGTTTCCGGTGGCGCCGACAATGGCTACAGTGTATTGCATTTTAATTAAACTCCTGGGCTTTCAAACTCAATTTTTCATCAAAGCAAAAACTTTGCTTGATGACAATCAAAACATGCGCCATATTATTTCAATATCAAATTTTTTAGAAAGGTTGGCTTTTTATGCAAGAAACTCTCAACACACAAGATGTTAAGAATAGCCGCGACGAAAATCTTTTATTTTTGAAGCGCTGGTTGAAACATCCTTTAAGGTTAGGGGCTATACTACCTAGCTCTCCAGCGCTTACGGGACTTATTGCTCGTAATGTAAACTTACGCTCTGATAGTATTGCCGTCGAGCTTGGTGCTGGAACTGGTTGTGTCACCAGAATGTTGCTACAGGCAGGTATTCCCAACGAAAAATTGTATGTCCTAGAGCTGGATTCTGAGCTTTGTGAATTTCTAAAAATCAGTTTACCAGACGTCAACGTTATTCAAGGAGATGCACGTGACCTTACAAACTTATTGCCCAAAAAATTTGTTGGTAAAGTCTCAAGCGTGATTTCAGGTATGCCAATGACAGCAATGCCTCAGGAGATCCAAAGGCAAATTATTGAGGCAAGTTTTGCAGTCATGGACAAGGAAGGAGAATTCTTACAATATACTTATCGTCCAGGTTTCTCTCCATTAAGGGCCAAGAATTTTGGCCTCGACAAGAAACGTCTTGGCATGGCCTTTCGCAATCTTCCGCCGGCGACAGTTTGGCGTTATCAAAAGGCTGCCTAGAGCACTCACGTTAACGCTGACCGGCACTGTACCAGTTCCATTCTCGAGCGTCAGCTACTCCCGCTAGGGGTTGTATGTGGCATAAAACAAAGCTTTTGAAATAAATTTTTCGTAAACTTTCTTAATTTTTTCCTGTATGCTCGCAGCAACCGAGGAGTTGGTATGAAGAGAACACGACTAAAATTGGTTCTGTCGCATCTGTTGCCGTCCCGTAAAGATTGAGGTATCTTCACCATGAAGGTAGGTGCTCAAATGTTCAAAGTTTCAGAAAAACTCTCACATC
>JBDLIP010000078.1 GCA_039714795.1 Pseudomonadota bacterium
ACTTGCAAGCATAATCGCAGATAAGCCTCGGATACCCAATTGTCATTCAACACGGATCTGAATGGACGATCTACCCTGACATTTGGAGAAGATACCTTTCAACGACACTACAAACTGCTTCTCTTCTGGGGTAAGAGGTTTTCCTCTGGTATAGCTCCGCATTATAACTCCAAGGACTGGGGTAACTTATCCTTATATTATACCACACGAAAAAGCGAATTTTACCTTTTCATCTGCAGGTGCCTATAATGCTGCTTTTTACTTCACTGAGGGAGTTAGTATCGAACTTTTTGATCAGAAAAAATTCAGCTTACCCTCTCAAAACGCAAAAGAGCCAATTTTTTGAACTCTTAATTGGTATATACATCCACGATTTGCTCAAAAAGTTCCAAGGACTCTTCTCTTGGGCGTTGAAACATGTTGCGTCCTATTATAGAGCCGCTGCCTCCGCCTTTTTGGATAGCTTGGGCGTCACTAAGCACACTGGCGTTGTCTTTTTTGGTACCACCTGAAAACACCACGAGTCTTCTGCCGGCAAAGCATGACTGCACGATATGTTTAATGCGGTCTTGTGGTTGCTCAGCTGGTATATCACGGTAAAAGGGTGCTGTTTCATTGTCTTCTACGTAAGAGGTAGGAAATTTAACCTTGATAATGTGAGCCCCCAACAGAGCTGCCATATGAGCGCTGTAAGCAACAACATTAAGAGCAGTTTCTCCCGCAGATGAAATATTGGGTCCACGCGGATAAGACCATATAATCACTGCTAAGCCACAAGATTTGGCTTCAGCTGCCAACTCTTTTGCTTCTTCAAACATCTCAAGGCTTTCTTGAGCACCAGGGTAAATCGTTATTCCAATCGCACTGCATCCGAGTCTTAGGGCCTCTGCTATCGTTGCGGTCAAAGCTTGATCTTGTTTTACAGACAAACCATTTGAGCTATTGATTTTTAAAATGGTGGGGACCTGGCCTGCATATGTGCTAGCTCCTGCTTCCAGTAAACCAAGCGGTGCAGCAAATGCTGACACTCCTGCATCCACAGCCAGTTGATAATGATAATGGGGATCGTAACCGGCTGAATTTGCTGTAAAAGCACGAGGTCCATGTTCGAAACCTTGATCCACGGGAAAGATAATCAGCTTTCCTGTATTTGCCATTTTTCCGTGAGTAAGGATGCGTGCTAGGTTAACTTTTGTGCCAGGAGAGTCGGACTCATACCTTTCAAGGATTTTCTTAACGTTGTTAGAAATGTGCACGGATGATCCTCCATAACCTCACTATACAGTGGCCTCATAGACCCAGTTCAAGTACTCTTGATTGCCACTGGTGATGGGCGCACTAACGATGCAGGGAGTTTTATGGCTGTGCAATTCTTTAACGCGTTCAACAACACTCGGTATATTGGGGCGGGTTGTTTTAGCGATCATGGCAACTTCACCATTTTCTTGAAGTTCGCCACCCCATTTGTAAATAGAGGTTATTTTTTCAAAGATATTGATACAAGCTACAAGCCGTTCTTCCACAAGTACTGTGGCAATCTTTTTGGCCTCTTTCATATCACCTACAGTTAAATAGACAAGATCAAATTGTTCCATGTAAAGTCACTCCTACGTTTTTGATGGTCGGAGCGGCGGGATTCGAACCCACGACCCCCACACCCCCAGTGTGGTGCGCTACCAGGCTGCGCTACGCTCCGCACATTAAATTCACTCTTGGAAACTATAGAAGGGGAGAAGAGGTGATGCAAGCACAAACCTAAAAAAACTGGCGTCCCCAACGGGATTCGAACCCGTGTCTCTACCTTGAAAGGGTAACGTCCTAGGCCGTCTAGACGATGGGGACAAGCACTCTACTCATAGAAAGTACTATGGAATGGGTGCAAAAATCAAGCAACAACTTGCTTTGTTCGACTTTTTTAAGAAAGGGTAGGTAGTGAATTTTTCATGAACGCAGGAGTGTGATCCCCAAATCCTAGGAGCTCTCCCTTTTTTTGTGGGGTTGTCTTTTGAGGCTTTGGCTTTGGTTTCGGGCTTTGCGGTTTCGGAATTTGCTGCGGCCAAACATACTCTTTGATATCTTCCTTAACGATTTTTTGAATTTGCTCCCAGGCATTAACGTCTTCTTTGCTAACAAAGGTGATAGCAGTTCCTGACTGTCCTGCTCGCCCTGTGCGACCAATACGGTGAACATAGTCTTCCGGGTTGAGTGGAACATCATAATTAATGACACAATCTAGACTTTCAACATCAATCCCACGGGCAGCAACATTGCTTGCAATCAGAATTTTTATCTCTCCTTTTTTGAAAGCACTTAACGTTTCTGTTCTCTTAGCTTGGGTTAAATCGCCGTGGAGAAGTCCTACAGGGCGCTTATCTCGTAAAAGAGAGACGAAAAGGGATGTAGCAGCACGTTTACGGTTCATAAAAACAATCATGGTTTCAAATGATTGATCGGAAAAAACTTGACGCAGCCTTTGTCCTTTATTTTTACTTGTCGTTTTTGCGTAATATTGGTTAATCGTTTTGGCTGTTTGCGCGGGAGGTGAAACCATAATTTCGGTCGGGTCTTTTAATAAAGTCTTGCTCAAATCTTTTATTTCTGGCGGCATAGTAGCCGAGAAAAGTAAAGTTTGTCGTTTTTGCGAAAGCCTGGAAACGATAGCTTGTACTTCTGGCATGAATCCCATGTCCATCATTCTATCTGCTTCATCGATGACGAGTAGTTCAGTGCCAAGCAACAGAACCTTGCCCCTTTCAATCAGGTCAAGCAACCGCCCTGGGGTTGCAATGAGAACGTCTACATTTTTAGCAAGCTCTTTTTCTTGTGCGACTAAAGAGTGTCCACCAATAAGTAAAGCATGCTTAAGATTTGAGTTCTTTCCCAGGGATAAAAAAGTATCGGCAACTTGTATAGCCAATTCGCGGGTGGGTTCAAGTATGAGAGCGCGTGGCATACGGGCTCTCGTGCGGCTTTTGCTTAATTTGTGAATAATAGGCAAAATAAACGAAGCCGTTTTCCCAGTTCCTGTTTGAGCGCAACCAATGACATCTTTATTTTGCAGTATTTCAGGAATGACGCGAACCTGCACAGGAGTGGGTTCTGTATATCCAGCATCTTTTACTGCGCTGAGGATATTGTCTGCCAAACCTAACTTAGAAAACATATAGTATAAACCTTAATGATCTGTTTTTTACCCGTATACTAAAGGAAAATTAAAACCTCTGTTTCCCGGTACACTCAAGGCGTCTGGAAAAAGTATTTTTCCGATGTCCTGAAGTGCTCATTTACCAACGTAAACTGCGCGCTTGCAGCACATCATTAAACTAGAGGTTTTGACTTCCCACTAATGTAACATAGTGCTTATATAAATAAGCTTACTTGTATAAAAGTCAAAGGATTTCAACCATTTTCAAAGAATTTTTTTAAATCTTTGCATTTTGCTTTTGCAAAGCTCTTTTCACTCTTTTAAGTAGAAACTGGTTGCTATCTTCACTTAGCATAAAGGAAACAATCTTAACTTTATATTAATAGGTAATCTTTATCATCATTTTAAGGAACAAAGAGGTACCTGATGTAATTTGGCATCTACTAGGTAGCCAGCAGGGTTTCTATGTGTTCGAAATGAAAAACTATGAAGGAGAGTAAGATGATCCAAAATACAACGAGTTTTCCACAAAATATGAGCTACAGTCAGACACTTAATGGTGCTGGTAATTGGACTGCTCCTGGAGGTTTTGATAGCACAACTCCGATTAACAATTCGCAATGGAATCCCAATTGGATGACTGACCAGCAATTTCCAACAGGTGGTATGATGGCTCAAGGATTGATGTCTGGTCCGTTGATACAAGACCCCTGGATGCAAGGACCTTGTATGAAAGCAGGTCAGACTGGTTTTGGTATAAATCCTAGCACTAACAATTGGTTTTCCGCCCCTTTAACCAGTAATAGCTTTGCTTCCCAATATCCTATGTTTAGCTTTTCCGGGCAACAAACAGAAAATCCTTTTACTTATAAAGGATTTGGTTCACCAAGTATGAATCCCCTTGGTACTGCGAACGTCAGGTTCATAGACAACGATACAGAGACAATTATTGAAATCCACGCATTAGGATTGAATATGGAAAATTCAGAAGTATCAACAATTGCCAATGAAATTCGTGTACGTTTTTTTGGAGGCAGCACACGGCAAACTTCTGAAATGTCGTCAATGCTCGTTTTGCCTATGCCAACATTTGGTGATAATCAGCAAGTTCAGGCGGCAGCAACCAATGATTTTCTAAGAATTGTTGTTGCAACTCGTAAAGAAATTGCAAACACTATCAAAAAAATCAAACCAACAAAACTCAAATAAGACAAACGGCTAAGATTTTGGTGAAGGGCTGACTCTGTTTTATGGGAGTCAGCCCTTTTTTATACCTATTCTTGATTTTACTGATCCTCTCTTGAGAGGAAATGGAGGTTACTTCGCATATCGAAGACCAGAGTCAAGAACAGGCAAACTACAAATACTAGTGCGGTTGTGCGGGTTTTGAAATAACACGTAGTGCTTCTTCAGCACAGTGCCCGGAGTCCTTACACGCTAGATCACCAAGAGAAACCATTCCAACGAGCCTCTTTTCCTTATTTAGTACCGGAAGACGCCGAATTTGATTCTTTGCCATATTTCTCCCCACTTCTTCGACACTATCATTTTCATAGCAGTATAAAACTGGAGAAGACATAGCATCTTTGACCTGAGCAGAGGACGCTTCCCTACCTTCAGCAACAGCCCGAACTGCAATATCCCGATCAGTTAACATTCCCACCAAACGGTCTCCTTCACGCACGGGGATTGCTCCTATGTCATCATCCCGCATCAACTGTGACGCTTTCTCGAGTGAATCTGCTGGTGAGAGCAAATCCACATTTTCTGTCATAATTTCTTTTACATTCATGATCATACCTCAATAATAAAACACACCCTACAATTATATTAGACAACAATATAGCTAACAAATATTTAATTTTTATGAATTAAATTATTTTTTACATTGTAGATATTATATTTGCCACATCGTTCATGCGATTGGCAAAACCCCACTCATTATCATACCAGGCTAGAACTCGGCAAAAACGTTCGCCCATAACCTGCGTTTGACTGATGTCAAAGGATGCGCTCAAAGGATTATGGTTAAAATCAATCGAGACAAGAGGGTCCTCAACAATACCCAAAACACCTTTCATTTGCGAATTTGCGGCTTGGCGCATCAAGTTATTTATCTCTTCGATTGAAGTATCCTTTTTGGCAGTAAAGCTGAAATCAATCAACGAGACATTAGGAACTGGAACGCGGATAGCTGTACCGTCCAGCTTACCCTTAAGCTCTGGTAGCACGAGACCTACAGCGCGTGCAGCTCCTGTCGATGTCGGGATCATAGAAAGGGCTGCAGCTCGAGCTCGGCGTTTGTCTGGATGAGTCGTATCGACCAGTCGTTGATCGGCGGTATAACCATGAATTGTTGTCATATAACCGCATGCAATGCCGACAGAGCGAGACAAAACCGACGCAACGGGGGCTAGACAATTAGTTGAACAAGAAGCATTAGAGATGATTTTGTGTCCTGGCGTAAGCTGGTTGTGGTTGACTCCATAAACCACAGTCAAGTCGACGTCGGTGGCTGGAGCGGATATGAGAACTTTTTTAGCACCGGCATCTAAATGTTTTTGCGCTCCTTGCCGGCTTGCAAAACGACCAGAACATTCCATGACCAAATCGACACCTAATTCTTGCCAGGGCAATTGACTCGGATCTGGTTCTGCCAAAACTTGAATTGGCCCCCGACCAACATCGATTGAATGATCTGTCACTTTGACATCATTTTGAAAACGGCCGTGAATTGAGTCGTACTTGAACAAGTGAGCATTGTCCTCAATGGTTGCCAGATCATTAAGAGCGACAACATCAAATGCTGATTGTGGTTTTTCTGCCAAGGCTCTTAAAACTAGACGTCCAATACGACCAAAACCATTAATAGCAATGCGTAAACTCATTTTTTTCTCTCCTTTGCTGAAACTGAATCAAACTGTTGGTTTCTGATACATTCGAAGTACTCATTTACTCTATGTAAACTGCGCACCTCTTACTATCTACAAAACTCCACATCTTGATTCAACCCGTACGTTGTAATTTGCCCATAACAATATCAACAATATGTCCTGTCGTGAATCCAAATCCTGCAAAAACATCGCTTGCAGGAGCCGAAATGCCAAAGTTATCCATCCCTAAAACAATCCCATCATCTCCTACATACCTATCCCAGCCTAGGGGTGAACCAGCTTCAATAGCAACTATAAGGGATTCTGGGCGCAAAATACTTTGACGATAATCTTCAGGCTGCTCTTCAAACAGGCGCCAACAAGGCATAGAAACCACAGTTGTTGCAACTCCTTCACTTTCTAAAATTGCTTGTGCTTCAATGGCAAGGTGCACTTCAGATCCAGTTGCGAGCAATGTGACTTTTGGGGTAGAGCTTGTTGCTCGCAATAGG
This sequence comes from Pseudomonadota bacterium, assembly GCA_039714795.1. Lineage (NCBI taxonomy): Bacteria > Pseudomonadati > Pseudomonadota > Pseudomonadota bacterium. Next base: position 6,531 of record JBDLIP010000078.1, read on the forward strand.
TAAGCCCCTTCTGCGCATAAATTCTCCTGCGAATGCGATGTACGCAGTGGCGGAATTTTTTGCCGCGTGAGGGCAATCAAAGAGGGAGCGTTTGTTTTTTCAACAGCTAGCATCCAACATTCTGCCACTTCAACGCCATCAGCTGGGCGGAAAACATATAATCCAGGCATAGCACGCAAACTCGCCAGATGCTCTACGGGTTGGTGTGTGGGACCATCTTCTCCCAGACCGATGGAATCGTGCGTCATGACGAAAATACTTTGGATTTGCATCAAAGCTGCCAACCTGATGGCTGGCCGGCAATAGTCACTAAACGTTAAAAATGTTCCCCCGTAGGGCATGAATCCACCGTGGAGCCTCAGGCCATTCATAATTGCCGCCATAGCGTGTTCGCGAATGCCGTAGTGGATATAGCGACCGGAAAAGTCATTGCGGTTTACAACATCCATATCTTTTGCACGTGTATTGTTTGAACCAGTTAAGTCGGCTGATCCCCCCACCATTTCTGGAATGCTACTGGTCAGAGTTTCCAATACAGTTTGTGAAAGTTGCCGCGTTGCCTGTCGTTCAGTATTTTTGACAAAATTTTTAATCAGGTCTTGCATCGCAGTTCGCCAGTTTTTTGGCAAGTTTTCAGCAAAGCGTCGTTGCAATTCTTCCCTCTTATCCATATCCATCGCTGCTATGCGCTGCTGCCAAGCTTTGCGCACTTCCGCTCCTTTATGACCGACTGCTTTCCAATCGTTTTGTATTGGGTCAGGGATCTCAAAGGCAGGATACGGCCAATCCAGTGCTGCACGAGTGGCGGCAATTTCACTTTCCCCTAGCGGGGCACCATGAGCGCCAGCGGTTCCGCCTTTATGAGGAGCTCCGAAGGCAATAGTGGTACGACAAGCAATCATAGAGGGTCTGGGATCATTTTGCGCTTTGATAATAGCTTCAGCAATAGCTTGGTAGTTATGACCATCAATCGATTGGGTATTCCAGCCTGAAGCCTGAAAACGCTTTTCCTGGTCCTCAGAAGTGCTGAGATCTGTGGAACCATCAATAGTTATGTGGTTATCATCAAAGAAAACAATCAATCGTCCAAGTTGTAAGTGTCCTGCAAGGGAAATGGCTTCCTGGGAGATTCCTTCCATGAGGCAACCATCGCCTGCAAAAGCATACGTGTGATGATCAAAGGCGGAACTGCCAAATTCTGCATTGAGCATACGTTCTGCCAGTGCCATTCCAACAGCATTAGCAAGACCTTGCCCTAGAGGGCCTGTGGTTGTTTCAATACCAAGGCTGTGATTTTTTTCGGGGTGACCAGCAGTATGGCTGCCCAGTTGTCTGAAATTTTTGAGCTGCTCAAGAGTCATGCCCGCATAGCCGGTCAAATAATTAAGAGCATATAGCAACATCGAGCCATGTCCATTAGAGAGTACAAAACGATCCCGGTCAGGCCACTCAGGATCCGTGGGATCGAACTTCAAAAACTGAGAAAATAAGACCGTTGCAATATCAGCCATACCCATCGGCATCCCAGGGTGCCCGGATTGCGCTTTTTCCACAGCATCGATAGCTAGAAAGCGTATGGCATTGGCCATTTGCTCTAATTTTTGTGGATCGCCTGCTAGCTTAATGGTGATATCTGACATAATGGGGTTCACTGTTGTTTTGCTCTCTCTCATTCATAGCCGAGCTGGATAGGTTTGAAAAGGGGGTTGTCGCATCTGTTGTTATTGTTCTGGAAAGATTGAAGTATCCTCTCCCAATATTCGGATAGCTCCATAATGCCTGTGCATTCCCCAAAAAAAGTTGTTTTTTTTGAAAATGGTTCTTGACAGATATCGTCTGGACAAATCTCAGGGGGTCGCTCGCCAGCGCGCCTCAGGCGCGGCTCGCTCCCCCCGCGATTTGTCCAGACGATAGCAGAAACGCTATTCTACATTACTGAAATTATGGTGATGTGGATAGGGGAAAAAAAGTTCTTGACTCAGGTGCAATTAGAGAACGGATTCTGTGGGACAATCTTGGGTTGAAAAAGGATAGGTTATCGGGTACCTGTTTGATGTAAAAAAACACCGGCTAAAAAGTCGGCAACAAGAGGG
>JBDLIP010000079.1 GCA_039714795.1 Pseudomonadota bacterium
GGTAGAAAATGTGTCGAAGGAACTCTACGAAAATTCGCTCAATCTGGCAAATATATTGGGATACAGGGGAATCACATAGGTTTACTGAACAGCCCTGATTTTTGTACCTCAACCAAGGCTATGCTGCCAACAACGTGCTAAATTAACAAACTGCTGCACCGAAAGCTCTTCGGCGCGAGCTGTAGGAGTAATGTCTAATTCACGTAGTATGTTCTCCAAATTTTCAGGAAATAGAGCCCTCAAAGTCGAACGCAACATTTTACGGCGTTTTTGAAAGGCAACCTTGGTGACCGTTTCGAGAGATCTCCAAGTGACGCCCGCTTCAAAATCTTTTCGAGGCCTTAGATGCACAACTGTAGAGTCAACTTTGGGAGACGGCGTAAATGCACGAGCCGGAACATTAAATGCTCGATCCACTGTGGCCCTCCACTGGGTCATTACGGACAGCCTTCCATAAGCTGATGTTCGAGGATTGGCTAGCAATCTGTCTGCCACCTCTTTTTGAAACATTAAGGTTAAGCTTTCAAAAGACTCAATCTGTTGCAACCACTGCAACAGAAGCGAGGTTGCCACGTTATAGGGTAGATTAGCGACAATTTTTTTAGGGTCATCTACCAGAGCACTGGCGTCAATCGTTAGGGCATCTTGGATGATGTATTCAAATCGACCGCCATAGTGATATTTGAGTTCTTGCAAAATCTCTTTGCACCTTGGATCAAATTCTATGGTGATGACTTTTTTGGCATCTGCTGCTAAAAGGCTGCGAGTCAAGCCTCCAGGACCTGGCCCAATCTCTATAACTGTGCACTGAGTCAAATCCCCTGCAACGGACACAATTTTATCTGTCAGATTTTGATCCAAGAGAAAATTTTGACCCAGTCGTTTGCTGGGCTTTAGGCCCGCACGACGTATTGTATCTGATAACGAAGGCAGGTTAGACATACTCTGTCAACTTAACCGCGTATATCAATAAAAGCCTCTCGACGAAGGTTGCGCATCTCTCTCTGTGAGATCTGAGTAAGTTTTTTCTCAAGCAATCCCTGACGAATCTCATCTTCGGTATTCGGTTGAATTTCCTTCAGCTCATCTACTAAAAACACAAAAACCCCCATCGGAGTCCCAATGGCCTCACTTGGCTTACCTTTTGGTAGTTTTTCTAGAACAGAGCGCAACTGAGGATGCAGTGAGTTCAATCGAGTGTCAGGCATCATTTTGGTATCAACTTTGGGCAAGCTTTTAACCAATTGCTTAAGGATAGATAAGCTTTTAGCCGTTTTACTTATCTTCATTACCCGATTGAAAAGCTGCTCTTTTTGCTCCATGGTACTACCTTCTGCCCACGGGACAAAAACTTTAAAGAAGCTTACAAATTTCTCTGCTGACTTACCCGCTTCTCGCTGGTCTCTAACTAATACAATATGATAAGCATCACCACTGAGAATTGGTTCAGAAAGGCCTCCAGAATTCATCTGCTCTAATGCTTGACGCAAAGGTGCATCCAACCGACTGACCGTTATCCAACCAATATCTCCGCCACGTGCAGCGCTTGCCGATTTAGAAAATTGGTGGGCAACCATGGGAAATTGTGCTCCTTTGCGCAGCTGCTGTAACAACTTTGTTGCTTGCATTTTGGCATTGCGGGCTTCACTCGGCGTATCAAATGGTAAGACAATTTCTGCAATTAAAACCTGATTTTGACCCTTTTCGTTCTCTACACGTCTTGCAGCATTTTGAATCTCACTATTACTGATCTGGACCAGGGGCCGATATCTTTGTCGAATGTAATTCCTCCATACTGAACCTGCCTTAATCTGTTGCATCAGGATCGATTTTGGAATCTTGTGATGTGCTAAAAATTTCACAAGACCACCTTTTTGCATCCCATTACGCTCTTCAAGGATAGCAAATTCTTGTTCCAATTCCTCGTCAGATACCTTGAGGTCAAACTTTTCAGTCAGCTGAATCTGCAAGAGTTCATCAATCATGACCTTTAGGATTTGATCCATAAGTTGCTTGCGTACCTCCGCTGTTTTTTCAAGTTGCCCAGAGCTCGCCACAAGATTGACGCGATCACGCAGTTCAGATTTTAAAATATGCCCTTCATTGACAACGGCCGCAATAACAGATTCATGCTTGATTGCAGCAACACAAAAATAATTAATGGATAAGCCAACCATTGCGATTGGGAACAGAAACGAATAGAGTAGGGTCTTAGAAATTTTCATCTCAACTTTACACCTTGGAAAAATACGATTGATAGAACGATTCTTGATCATGCAGCAAATATCTTTACGAAATAGTACAAACAAGTTTTAAATCTTAATACATATATGTTTAAAACCACATCTTATGTCCTACGTCAACTTTTCTTTGTGACATTGTTTGTCACATTGATACTAACTGTTGCAGTTTGGCTCACACAATCGCTACGGTTTATCGAGGTTGTGGTGAATAAGGGCTTGCCGATTACAACCTTTTTTTATTTAGTAATTTTTCTGCTACCTGATCTCGTCAGTGTTGTCTTGCCAGGAGCCTTCATGGTTTCCATACTTTTCATATATAATCGATTAACCGCTGACCAAGAATTAATCGTCATGCGTTCAATCGGTCTCAGCAACTGGCAACTGGCAAAACCAGCCTTGATACTTGCAACGCTGCTAACCATTCTTATGTATGGAACAAGCCTTTACCTGCTCCCGAAATCTTATGGGCAATTGAAAGATACAGAACACGAGATTCGAGGCATGATTTCGCAATCAATTCTTCAGGTTGGTGAGTTTTACTCTATCAAGGGTTTGATGGTTTTCATCCGCGCTCAAGAAAACGAAAATGAAGTCTCTGGGATCATTCTCTATGACGCAAGAGAATCAGATGACAAACATCCTCCACTCACTATTACAGCTGAACGCGGCACCATTGTAAAAGATCAAAATGGCATCAATCTCATATTACTCAACGGCATTCGCCATGGGGTAGATCCAAAAACCAATATTCCTTCGATGCTCTTCTTTGATCAATACAGTTTGAATCTCTCGCAGCAAAAAGCCCCTGAACCCCGCTATCGCAAACCTCATGAACACAGTATTTTTGAGCTACTCAATCCAAGCCCACACCTTACGACCCCACAACAGAGGGCGAAATTCAGGGCCCAAGGGCATCGGCGTCTCCTAAGCCCTTTATACATTATGACTTTTGCATTGATTGCACTGAGCACTCTGCTGTCCGGTGAATTTAATCGTCGTTTTCGCTCTCGGCGTGTTGTTGTTTCTGTAGGTCTGTGCACTCTCTTTCAGATGATGATCATCACACTTACCAATATGTCAGAGCGTTTTGCTCTCTTATTGCCACTGGGATATGTCATCGTTATCCTCACCAATCTCTTAGCACTCTCCGTACTACTTGAGAGAAAAAGAGGAAGATCGAAATGAAATTGCCCCTGAGCCTCTCACGCTACTTTACAAAATCATTTCTGTTTTGGTTATCTGTATTCTTTTTTGGCATTCTAGTCCTCATTTTCTTATTCGATTTTTCAGAGTTAATACGCAGAGCCTCGACGCGTCCTCATGTGACCATTTCTCTTATTACACAAATGGCCTTTCTAAGACTTCCGCATCTAGGACAACAATTGTTACCTTTTACCGTTTTATTCTCGACCATGTTTTGCCTGTGGCAATTTAACCGTAATAACGAAATCGTTGTTGCAAGAGCTGCGGGCATCTCTGTCTGGCAGATGTTAACCCCTTTAATGTTTGCTGCAACACTCGTGGGGACCTTTGACCTTACCATCATTAACCCGATATCTTCCGCCTTTATGGCACGCTATAATTCCCTCAATGAAAAACACTTCTTGGGAAGATCCAATCAATTCTCCATTGCCGAAAGTGGATTGTGGTTTAGGCAATCAACACCGCAAAACACATACGTCCTTCGGGTAGGATATATTACTCCACACAAACTTGAAGTCAAAGATGTAAGCATTTTAGAATATTCAGATCGGGATCGGCTTAAGAATCTTATGAACGCCGAGTTAGGGCTATTCGACAACGGTGATCTACTGCTTACAAATGTGTGGACCTTTCCAGTTGATGGCAACCCTCAAAAATACCCTTCTTATCGATATAGGACAGACTTATCTATAGACCAACTACAAAACAGCCTGTTAACAACTGAAGTCCTCTCATTTTGGTCGTTGCCCAAAATGATCCATTTAATGCAAAAATCTGGGTTGACGGGACATAAATATCGCTTGCACTGGCATTCACTTATAGCTCGTGCCTTTTGGCTTATCACAATGGTTATTATCGCAGCTGTGTGCTCGTTAAGACCGATCCGCCAAGGAAGAACCGTAATGCTAATTATCTCTGGGACAACGATCGGTTTTATGCTTTATTTCTTAAAAGATATTACCTACGCAATGGGACAGTCTGCAACTTTACCGCTCACACTGGCTGCTTGGGCACCCTTTGGCCTGAGCACCCTCATAGCAGTGGCCGTTCTGTTGCATTTGGAAGATGGATAAATTGGATACAATGAATGCTTATCGAAAGTTATTTGCGTGCCTAATGGCTTTTTCATTGCTAAGCCATACTGCGTTTTCAAATAAACCATCCACTGAAGACCCAGTCCTGTTGTATGCTGACCAACTGCAAGTTGATCACGAACGCGGACTCATAAGTGCTAGAGGAAATGTAAAAGTTTTTCAGGAGGACCGAGGCTTAACGGCAGATCTTGTCACATATAATCGCCAAACAGGAATCGTAACAGCCTCAGGAAACGTTGCCTTAACTGAACCTACTGGAGATGTTTCTTTTGCAAACTATGCTGAACTGACAGGCGACCTCAAAGATGGGGTTGTCCGAAATATCAAGGTTTTGCTGTCAGATGATGCAAAATTTGCCGCTGCAATTGGGCAGCAGCAAGATGGCACAAAGCTCAAGCTTCACAAAGCTGTCTACTCTCCCTGCAAAGTCTGCAAGGAAAATCCCGACTCTCCTCCTTTTTGGCAAGTGAAAGCGCGAAAAATTCTGTGGAATAAAGAAGAAAGAGATGTTGTCTACCATGATGCATGGTTGGAAATTTTTGGAATTCCCGCCTTCTATACCCCCTACTTAAGACATCCAGATCCAAAAGTAAAAAGACGTAGCGGATTTTTGGCTCCACTAGTGGGTAACTCGTCTTCGAGCACGGTGGGGACCTTTTTCATGGTGCCCTACTACTTTGAAGTTGCAGATGATAAAGATTTGACCTTACAACCGCTTGTTACCACAAAAGGAGGGGCTTTTCTTGGAGCTGAGTATCGTCAACGTTTTAGCAGCGGGATCACAAATTTAAAGGGAAGCCTTGGATCTGGACGGCGCATTACTTCATCAACAACAGAAATGCGCTCGGAGAAATTCCGTGGTCACCTTGATACCATGTTACGCATGAACATCAATCCTGATTGGCGTTGGGGATTTGACATTGTGCGCAGCACAGACAAAACTTATCTGCGGCAATTTCCTTACTACGGACATACAGCAGAAAACTCACTTGATTCTTCTGTGTTTGCAGAGGGGTTTTATGGCCGAAACTATCTACATGCCCAAGGTCTTGCCTTTCAAGGAATACGAGAAGAAGACAGACAATCACAAACTCCAGTCATTTTTCCTAGTCTAGACTTTAATTACCTCAGTAGACCTCAAGGTTTTGGCTACCGCTGGAGCGTAGATGCAAATACCCTTGTTTTGACCCGCCAAAAAGGAACAGACATGCGGCGTTTATCGGTAACAGGGGGATGGCAATTTCCCTACACGACTTCACGCGGTGACGTGTTTACGCTCAATGCACTGTTAAGGGGAGATGTCTACCATATCGATAACTTTATACGTGATGAACAAACTCAAAAAGAAGAGCGTGAGTGGCGTGGTCGTGGCTTCCCTCAAGCCTCGCTCGAGTGGCGCTATCCCTTTGTCCAGCGCGGGGAAAACCATCACGTCATTGTAGAACCTATTCTTTCCGTCGTTGGCGCCCCTAAACTCGGAGGTCAGGAAAAATTTCCAAATGAAGACAGCATTATTCTTGAACCAAACGACTATAACATGCTAGATCCCAACAGGTATCCTGGACTGGACCGTATCGATGATGGAAGCCGCTTTAACTATGGCTTGCAATCAAAAATATTTTATACTTCCTTTGCAAATGCCAATTTCTTTATCGGTCAAACCGCAAATTTTCAACACCCAAGCGAAACTTTCAGACAAACGGGTTTTGAAGATCGCTGGTCCGATTATTTAGGACGCACCTCCGTCAAGATTGGCAGTTACATGGATATGCAATACCGATTTCGTTTAGATCGTTCTTCAGGAAATTTAAGAAGAAATGAATTGCTTATGTCTGTGGGAGACCGCTTTTTGAAAGCAAATTTTGATTACCTGATCCTACCACGTTTTCGCGGGGAAGAAGAGGGTATAGGGGGACGACAACTGCACATTGGGCTCGCATCTGAATATATCGACAATTGGACTTTTTTTGGAGGCATGACACGTGAACTAGGAAGCAATAGCATGGCCTTAGAACACCGTGTGGGTGCCATTTATGAAAATGAGTGTTTTAAATTTGAAAGCTCTGTTGCAAAGAGTTTCTACAAAGACCGAGACATTCAGCCAGGGCATACACTTTTGTTCCGCTTGGTTTTCAAAACCCTCGGCCAGATCAGACACAAAAAAGAACTCTCCCCGACCTATAGGACTCAGCCAGTTCAAGCGATTGGCTGACAGACACACAACACACTCACGTGAAGTAAAAAATCTCTGGTAAAGCCCTGAAGCACTATCGAATAACCTTGATTTTTACACCACAATCAATAGAATCCCAAATTTTGTCTGCTGTTATCACAATCTTACCACTGGTTTTTCCTAAGGCAATGCAAGCTCTATCCCCAAGAGATAACCCTTTCGACTTTGTTATTTTCCTTAAATAGGCAGCCTCTAAGGCTTGCTCCACAGTAAAATCTTCCACATGGGGCACTAAATCAAACAGCATATCCTCAATCTCATCATGCGGCATACCAATCATTGATAGAACCGCCACACACTCTGAAACACTAACAGATGACATCATGGATTGAGGAAGAACTTCAGCAACTTTTTCTGCTGCTGTCTCTCTGTTGACAAGAGCCAACAAAGCAGAAGCATCCAGTACGTAGTCAATCATCCATCTCTTCCTGTCTCATTTCATAAAGAAGATCCGTCAATTTCTGTTTTGATTTATTGTATTTTCGAGTAACAGACTGAGCATTTTCAATAACACTTGTATAAGTCATAACATGTATTTCATTATCTTCCACCTTTAATAAAAGCTCTTCTCCAATATCAATATGTAGCTTTTTTCTAATCTGGGAGGGAAGAACTATTCTGCCTCCTTCTTTAACTTGAGTCCTAAATTCTAACATTGCAACTTTCCCTAACTGCTCCATAATTATATTATATGACATTTTTAGCAATAATGTCAAATTTTGGGGCTATGTGTGCCAGTAACACGCGGGGTGTGATTAAAAGTATGTGCTGGCACTACCGCCTCGACCATCATCCCAAACGCTGATTTTCCGAACGTGCGACTGTAAGTCACGCGAATTAAAAAAGCTTTGCGATCCATTGAACGTCATCCCGGACTTGACTGAATCACAAATATTTGGAATTCATTGGCCTTACGGCCATGAACTCCAAATGCAACGTCCAGGACGACGGCCGAGGAGATCGTAACCTCGATTTGAACCATGCCTAAAATTGGAAGTTAGCTCAATCACATTGCTAAGCTGTTTGCTCAATAATCTTTCCAGCTTGACCAGACGATTTAGAGCTATCTTCAGACTGAATCTCAATATTACGAGGTCGCATAGTTTCAGGAATTTCACGAATCAATTCTACACTCAAGAGGCCATTGCACAGCGAGGCAGCACCAATCTTGATAAAATCAGCCAACTGAAAATGTTTTTCAAAGGCTCTTCCAGCGATACCACGGTAGAGATATTTTGTACTTGCGTTTGCAGGATGTGACCTCCCCTTGATAATGAGGGTATGACTGTGAATAGTAACGCTTAAGTCCTCCTCAGCAAAACCTGCAACGGCCATGGTAATCCTATACGTATCGTCACCAGACTGTTCAATATTGTAGGGTGGGTAAGCCTCAGACGTTCCGTCACTTTGCATTGCCGCATCGACCATCTCCATCAGACGATCAAAGCCAATACTTGTGCGCGCAAGCGGCGTTAAATCAAATGTTGTCATGTTTCATATCCTTCTCGTTTAAGCAATATGATTTCTCCAATAGCTTGCTATATAGCCAAGCCTTACTAAGGTAGTGAGCTCCGAAGACACCCACTACTGTTAGGTAAGATAACCTGAATTCGCGGAAAATGTAACTAACCTGAGTTTTGGAAAAGTGTAAATCTATCTGTACAGAGTTTACAGAGGCAAAAATTCCCATTTTTCAAACTTAGGTGTATACTCTAATTAGAAGAATCTAGTTTCATACTACACCTCCTGCGACTTTCTGTTTATTAAATTTTTCCCACCATTGAGAGCCCTTTTTGAATCTATTGTAAAAGTCCTTTCC
>JBDLIP010000080.1 GCA_039714795.1 Pseudomonadota bacterium
TTAAGTCGTCACGTTCAGATGGGGGCAAAAAATCTTGCATGGGTATTTAACTACCACAATTGGATAAAATTTTAAACACTTTCATTCAGCATGAGTATATCTAGAAAAGTCGAGTTTTTCTGACTTTTCCCTGCATGGAGGGTTTCATCCAATCTTTCAAAATGTCTGCCACCAGCTCAATTTGAATTTGTGTGAGGCGCAAGCCAGTTTCAAGAGCATAAGAAAGGCTGTTATTGCCCAAGGTGCAGCTGATCTCATGCTTGAAGCAACCCACTATTACAGCGTTGAAGAACAACAGGGCCATCAACAGCTAAAACGCCTAATGAGCCAATTAAGAAAAGCCGGGGCTTGTTTATGTATTGTCAGTGCTGGAGCTGGAGAGTTACATCCGGACAAACAGGCCCTAGCCCGAGCTTTGGGATTTACTGACTCAGAGTTTCTGCGCGGTTATCGAAAGTTTGAGCAAGTAATCCAATGGCTGCAACAGCGGCATAAATTACGGGATGATAATTCAACCAGCGATGATTCTGGCAACGAACATATCCAATATCACACCTTAGTTCTGATCGATGATACCTTAGAGTATATAAACGCTTGGCAACGGCAGGGGCAAGCAATTCTGGAGCAGCAGCAAAACTTTGCATTTTTAGCACCCAACCCCCAGTTGACTGCGATTCATTATGATTTTATCAATCAACATCAGGATTTTATCCAACAACAAATGCTGCAAGAGTTTTTAGAGCTTTATGGGGAAGATTATCAAAATCATCCAGGATTACAGAGATTTCTCAAGCAAACTGAGGCAGGTAAAAATGGCAAATCCGCAAAGAAGGATAAAGACAAAAATGATAGATGTGCGATTTTTTAAGCAAGAGTTTTCTGCGTTCATACGCTTTTGCAGTGCCGCAAGTTCAGACAAGCGGGAAATACTCGCGGGTAACAAAACATAAAAGGAACAAATCCAATGCACACTTCCTATTACAAAAAAATAAGTACTTATCTCACCTTAGTGGTTTATCTCTGGGCTGAGCTGGTACCGCTTTCAACATCATTGCTGGCTTCTGACAGTAGAAGTACTGATTCTGCTGAGATTTTTTCAAAACGCAATCGACCATCTCCCAGAAGTCACAAAGGTAAAAAACGCAAAACAGCTGGTACTGCTTCAAAGAAGCAATCTACCCTCAAAACACCTCCAGCACGGTCTGCAAAACGCACACTCTCTCGTGATACACTTGCTTCTCGTTATGATTCATCCACCTGGGATCATGAAAAGCGTAACTACTTTCCGTTGATTGTTGAAGTCACAGGAGTTAAACCCAACTGCGTTGACCAAGTATATCGCAGTCTTGGTCAATTTAAGCACAGATCAGAGTTAGATGAACCCGTACGGCAGAACCTAGCCGAGTTACAGCAAAAACTAGTACAGCCAGAAGAGTTAATTGCCCAGCAATTGCTGGCTCCCAAGGCAAGAAAAGCATTCCTCTCGGCAACTGTTTTAAAAAGCAAACACAAGGCTTTTGCAGCTCTGCAAGAATTGATAATTGAGCTACAACGAGCTTTAAAACAGCCCAAAGAAAATTATGCAGGGCTGTACCCGCAGCTGCGCGCTATCTTGCAGCCGATCATTGAGCATTACCAAGTTTTTCAAGATAGATTGTGTGATCCCAGCTGTGATCGGGCGGCGTTCATTAGACCCAAAGTGATCATGAGCGGTGAAGGATTGCTAGATGATCTACAACAAGATCAATTTCAGAGAACTCCCAGGTCAAACAGCTTAGATATTTCTACCGCCCTGTTGCCGCCACATTCGTATCGGATGAATCAGGACATGGCCTTAGGGTTTCTCTCAAAAGACAGGCACAATCGTCTGATTAAAACCAATGTCCAAGGATCGCACGCAGTGACCTTCAAGCAAGGCCCTAATGGCGGGGTACATTTTAAAGGCAACACAACTAGCGTTGGTTTGGATGTGGGTATGGAAGCAGCAATGTATTGGTTTTCCAAAGCTTTATTTGGCAGAGGTATGGCGGCGACTTCTTTAATCACCCTTAATGAAGTTGATATTACTGTGCCCCCTTATGACTCTCCAGCAAGAAGTGCCTACGGCCAGGCCTGCCAAATCCAGGAAAGTATGAGTGACAGTGGAGAAGTCATACAATTACCCCTACAAAGCTGGCAGGATTTCTTTGCGATGCATCCAGAGTTTAAATCAGAGTTTACCGAAAGTCATGCCTCGCACCTGATTCAAGCCGCACACCATGTTGAAGGCATGCCGTTAAACAAATTTATTGAAGCTGTGCATCAACTGCCTAAAGCCAAGAAGAAAAAATACCGCTATCAAGATCTAGACCCTGATAGCTACAGTGAGCATGTTGTCTTTGGCGCCCTGTTGAACTTTTCTGATGGTACTCCGGGCAACTTTATGGTGCGCACCGCAGAAAAACCCTATGCCATTGTCGGCATTGACAACGATATGGCCTTGGGCCCAGATATCGTGCAAGTTCGAGTGACCGTTTATGACAAAGATGCAAACGGTAAAGTCACTGGCTCTCATAAAACTCACAAGCATGTGGTGGAAACTCGTAACATTCTGTACTGTTTGCCCTTAATGCACAGTGTGGTCGCCGATTCAGTGCGTAATCGCCTGTTGAGCTTAACTTCTGAGCAATTATTACTCAGTTGGCTGGGGCAAATTAAAGTGCAGGAACAAGAATATCAGCGGTTATTGCATACAGGCTATGATCAAACCCAAAGGGATACCCAAGCCAATAGATTCACTCACCGCCAACACTCGCATATGAGTCAATATCAATATGCAGAAGAATTACAATTACCGGTTAAACTGGCCCCAGGAATGCTATCCCAACTGCATAAAAATTATCAAGCGGTCCAAGTAGTCTTAGTCAACAATCCCAAAGCCACCCATTGGGACCTGTTGTTGGCAGTATCTCCTATTGCTGGTCGTTATTACCAAGCCATGCTGCAACGTTATGCGACAGAGGACAATCCCGCCTTTAGCACCTTCCAGCACATCTGTCATTGCACCTATGAAGATCTTTACATCGAATACGTGCTCCAGGATCAATTAGATAAACCCCTAAATCACCCAGAGCTGCAAACAGGACAAACCTTAAGGCAGGTGTTATCAGAAATCACCACCAGCTCTGATGTTATCAAACACCGCACTCAACGTATTGATGATGCCGTGCATGATTTGCTCAGTGATTTGGATTTACAAGTTTATAAAAAAGCAAACTCTCAACTCTCGCAGATATCCTCGCCCCGGCAACAACCTGTGCCTACATCATCTCTGATATCTTTAACATCAGCACGTCTTTTGCCTTTATTAGATGTGGTGCGCCATCATTTTGCCGGTTTGTTGCGGATTTCGCAACTGACGCATTCACACCAACGACAACAACTGGGGGCAGCAACAGGGAATGTGCGCCCAATTCACCCCAGTTGGTATGCGGATCAATTACTGCTTGATGTGATTGCTGAAACAGGAACGCTGTCTAGGCAGCAGAATAATCCAAAAAACAATCAAGAGCGTATTGCAGCCATCCTGAACTTCTTACTACAAGATCTCAAACTCGATGTTAGTGCTACAAATGCAGCAGGACAAAATGCCTTACACATTGCCTCCCAGTGCGGCGCCAGCAAACATATCTTACAGCTGTTAATACAATTGGGCGTGGATAAAGATCACTTTGATCGAAGCCGGCAAACTGTTTTAGATGTGGCAATGTTTGCGGGGCAGCAGCAAACAGTAATTAATTTGATCGACCTTGGAATCCATAAAGTCAGTGCCTCATTAGCTTTGAAGTTCTACACCCAGCAAGTTCTCAGCGCAGCCAAATCGCTACGCCACGCATTTGTACAACTGATGCGGCAAAACCCAGCTGTGGATTGGCGGGTATGTTTGCAGCATATGCTGCCGCCCACTCAGCAGCAAAGGCAGCAAACATCAACCTCTCCTACCAGTAGCAAAAAAACAAAAAAAACACTGAAAATTCGCAAAGGCAAACCGAGAAAATTTTCCAAAAAGACCAACCAGCAACAAAAGAAACAACAATTAGCACATTCTCTCACCCAACAGGTTGGTCAAGACGGGGCTGAGACAACCGTATTAACCAGCAGTTTTTCTTATCGGAAAATCCCAGAGATTATCCTACAACAGTTGTTTGAGGTAACCGGAAAGTTTCGCATCTATAGCCGGCAAGGCAATCACATTGTTGCTAACGCAGTTCTGCATGCAGGACAAGACAACAACATCAAAGAGCATTGCTTGTATTTTAAAGTTTATCCAGAACTTCCTGGCATTGAAGAAGCCGTGGGTTGGCTAACTCGAGAGTTGCTTGGCTTTGGCGCCCCGCATACCGAATTGATTCGCTTGAATAATATTCCAATTCTGCTATCTCAAGGTATTACAGGTAAAACCCTGCTAGAAGTTATTAAAACCAATCCCAAACAACTAAACCAGCTTGATGCTGCAAGCATCTCTGGGATGCTACTACTGGCAATGCTGACCAATCCAGAAGACGGCAAACCGGACAATTATATTGTCGAACCGCATCCGCAATATCCAAGCATCTACCGTATTTGGGGTATTGACAATGACCACGCCTTTGTTCCAGCTGTGGTTAAAGAAAAAGCCTCTGGTAAAGCTGTGGCCCAGGTAAAAACCATCTTGTATTGTCTAAATCAGATGTGGGAGCCTGTGCATCCTGACGTGCGCCAGAAAATTCTAAATACGACTCCCCAATCTCTACTGCACTGCTGGCTACGCGAGCTTAAAAAGATCAATAACAACTATACAACTATCTTCACACAACAGGAGCAAATCCACTATCTACAAAAACAAGAGTGTTTCATTGGTGTACCATTTCAACCGGGGGCCATCGCTCATCTTTATGAAAAATTTATGCAGCTAAAAGATATTCTCTTCCACAATGAAAACTGCACGCACCTTGAACTTCTCAGCAAACTTGAGCCAAGACTGGCCAAACGCTACAAGCCGGCCCTTGCACAAGATATTCTGGTAATCGAACGTTTCAAACAGGTGGATGTTCCGTTTTACCAACCCAACAAGCATGGTAGTTACACCACGCTTACCACCAGCGCCCAGGTGCTGCAATCGATGCACATTCCCCTCAAGCAAGATACGTTCACCTTAATGCGAGAAGGACAAGGTTATGGACCGGTACAAGCTCTGAAAGAACTACAACAAATTGAAGAGGAACTAAGCAAAAAAAATCTTCAACAATTGGCCCTCCAAACAGGTAATTTTGATATTTTAAAAGACCTAACACTTGAGTCCAGCCGGGCTAAATTCTTGCAAAATCTTGACTTTAATGAAGTTACGCCTTCACAACAGGAAGCTATTTTAACCATCTTGCAAGGGAAAAAACTGCGTGAACTCACCTTAAAAAATTGCTTAAGTTTAAGGGACCGTCACTTAATCCGGCAATTAAGAGTTGAATATTTACGCAAGCTTGATTTAAGGGGATGTACAAGAATTTCCAACGCCAGCATTGTCCACCTTGGCAACATGGCTTTAGCATTAGAAGAGATAAGCTTAGCCGATATCACGAATTTGAAAACAATCGGTCAGGAAAAGCGAGGTGCTTATTTGCCTTTCAAGCACCTGTTGGTGTTAAATTTACAAGGATGTTCAAGACTTGTCAGATTAGATATTTCAGCTCCACGACTGCGATACCTCAACCTAAACGAGTGCCAGAGCATCACCGATGCTGTATTAGATGGAGTCATTGAGGTGAGTTCAGAATTGGGAAAATTAAAGCTCGGTGATTGTGCTTTAATCAGCGGGCGTGAGCAAAGGCAACAGTGGCCCAATTACACGTTAATGGATTTCAGCAAGACGTTTGACAAGCAAACAACTTTGGAGGATATGTTCAACTATATAGAAAGCCGTCCACGGATTCGCGCTATCAGTCTACGAAATAATGCACTGGGTTTGCAGGAGATTAAAAAGCTTTTAAAGAGCTACAGCTTTCTTCAATTTGTAGATTTGCGTGCAAACAAGCTCAGTATTACCGATGAGCTAGAGTTAGCTACAGACAAAAAATTTCTGCCTGAGACGGTGATTCAGTGGGAGTATTTTCCAGCATGTATGGGAAATGAAATTTTTAATTTACAAAATCTTGATTTAAGCGAGAAAAATATCAAGATGTCTCATATACCTTTAATTTTTAAGCTAACCAATTTAAAAAATTTAGATTTGAGGTCAAATGATTTAAATATTACTTACGAGATAAAATTGGCAATGGACAAAAATTTTCTACCTAAGACAGTAATTCAGTGGGAATATTTCCCAGCATGTATGAGAAATGAAATTTTTAATTTGCAAAATCTTGATTTAAGCGAGAAAAATATCAAGATGTCTCATATACCTTTAATTTTTAAGCTAACCAATTTAAAAAATTTAGATTTGAGGTCAAATGGTTTAAATATTACTGACGAGATAAAATTGGCAATGGACAAAAATTTTCTACCTAAGACAGTAATTCAGTGGGAATATTTCCCAGCATGTATGAGAAATGAAATTTTTAATTTGCAAAATCTTGATTTAAGGGAGAAAAATATCAATATGTCTCATATATCTTTAATTTTTAAATTAACTAATTTAAAAAGCTTAGATTTGAGATCAAATAATTTGAGTCTTACTGACGAGATAAAATTGGCAATGGACAAAGAGTTTTTGCCTAAGACGGTAGTTAAGTGGGAGTTTTTTCCGGAATGTATAAATCTTTTTGAATTAACATCTCTTGATTTAATGAAAAAAAACGTCAATATGTTTCATATATCTTTAATTTTTAAATTAACTAATTTAAAAAGCTTAGATTTGAGATCAAATAATTTGAGTCTTACTGACGAGATAAAATTGGCAATGGACAAAGAGTTTTTGCCTAAGACGGTAGTTAAGTGGGAGTTTTTTCCGGAATGTATAAATCTTTTTGAATTAACATCTCTTGATTTAATGAAAAAAAACGTCAATATGTTTCATATATCTTTAATTTTTAAATTAACTAATTTAAAAAGCTTAGATTTGAGATCAAATAATTTGAGTCTTACTGACGAGATAAAATTGGCAATGGATAAAAAATTTCTGCCTAATACAATGATTCGGTTGGAGTATTTTCCTGAATGTATGGGCCATGAATTTCCAAGTTTGCAAACTTTGGATTTAAAAGGCAAAAAAATCCAAGATGAAGGCGCAGGATATATGAGCAATTTTGCCTTTCTCACCTCACTTAATGTTGGATACAATAATCTTACAGCTGTTGGAGCTGGTCATCTAACCGCACTTTCCAGTCTGATATCGCTTGATATTAGAGGCAATAATCTTACAGCTACTGGAGCTAGTCATCTAACCGCACTTTCCAGTCTGATATCGCTTGATATTAGAGGCAATAATCTTACAGCTACTGGAGCTAGTCATCTAACCGCACTTTCTAATCTTACATCCCTCAGTATTGGGCGCAATAAACTTACAGCTGATGGTACTGCCCATCTGACAACTCTTACGGGGCTCACCTTCCTTAATATTAGGGAGAATAATCTTACAGCTACTGGAGCTGGTCACCTAACCGTATTTTCTTGTCTGAGATCCCTTGATGTTGGGTATAATAAGCTTACAGCTATTGGAGCTGTTCCTCTGACAGCACTTTCCAGTTTAGCGTCTCTTAGTATTGAGCTAAATAATCTTACAGCTGGTGGCCTTGGTCATTTAACGTCTCTGACTGGGCTCACTGATTTAAGTGTTAGCGACAACAACCTTACAGCTGATGGTGCCGGCCACCTAACCGCACTCTCCAGCCTAACTTCCCTTAAAATTGGGGGCAACACAAGCTTACAGCTGATGGTGCCGCCTATATGACAAGGCTTACGGGGCTCACTTCTCTAGATGCTAGTAGGAATAGACTTACAGACAATGGTATTGGCCATATAACCTCTATAACCAGTTTGATTTCGCTTGATGTTGGGAGCAGTTATCTTACAGCTGATGGCGCTGCTCATTTGGCTGCACTTTCCAATCTCACATCACTTGATGTTAGATACAATAATCTTGAAGAGAGTGGTGTTAGACATCTAGCTGCGCTTTCCTATCTAACTTCACTTAATATTAGGGACAACAATCTTTCATATAACAGCGCTACCTATTTAGCCTTGCTGACCTCTCTTAGCACCCTTAATGTTAGGGGCAATGATATTAGTAAGTCTGATTTATATGGAATCACTTGGATTCGGGAGTTGGAATTGGGTCCAGTGTGAAACAAACTGCAACATGGTCTGGCCTTGCGTATTGCGGATAGGCCCAGTGTGAGACAAGCTGTAATAGGGGTTGTAGCCAGGAAACCGCCAAAAGGAGTAGAATGGCTTGAATCGCTTTATTGATGTGCGTATTGCGGAGAACGTGAACACCTTCGGCGGAGATCGTGAACGGGGTTCTGCGCTGCACCCCAAAAACTGGACAGTTGAATAAGTGAGTTTTTCAGCCCCTGGGTTTGTTGTATAACCGTAACAATTCAGGAGAATGAAAATGGG
>JBDLIP010000081.1 GCA_039714795.1 Pseudomonadota bacterium
TCTCGCAAGACCCTTGTCTACTGCCGCAAGCTTGCAAAAACTCGGTTGAAATCACAGGTGCGAGAAATGCCCACATCCGCGATGGAACGGCTTTGGTCGATTTTTTGGCTTGGCTCAGCCGAGTTGTCCCAGCTAAAAATATAACTGAACTGGATGCGTCTAAAAAATTATTGTCCTATCGCCAACTGCAACAATATTTTGAAGAACCCAGCTTTCCCACCATTTCAAGTGCAGGTCCAAATGGCGCCATCATTCACTATTGTCCCACCCCAGAGACCAACCGAACCCTTCAACCCGATGAGCTGTATTTAGTCGACTCAGGGGGGCAATACCTTGATGGCACGACAGATGTCACGCGTGTTATGGCATTTGCAGCACCTACCGATGAGCAGCGTGACCGCTTTACCCGTGTGCTCAAGGGGCATATTGCTCTGGCGCAAGCACGATTTCCCCAAGGCACGACAGGACAACAACTGGATATCCTAGCACGTTATTGGCTATGGCAGGCGGGACTAGATTTTGAGCACAGCACCGGACACGGTGTTGGCAGTTATCTAAGTGTACACGAAGGTCCGCAGAACATCAGTAAAGCACGTGCTGGAACAACACACGTTCCGTTGCAAGTTGGTATGTTGCTTTCTAACGAACCGGGCTATTACAAAAGTGGAGAATACGGCATGCGTATTGAAAGCATAGTCGTGGTCAAAGAACTTGAAAATGAATCGTATGAATATCCGATTCTTGGCTTCGAAACCATTACCCTGGCACCTATTTGCCGCGCTCTTATCGAACCTAAGCTTTTAAGTACCTCTGACATTAATTGGCTGAATAGGTACCACAAAAAAGTGCGTGAGATTCTGATGCCATTGGTTGAGGAAACCGCAAGATCGTGGTTGCAAAAAGAGACAGAAGAGATTACATAGAAGCTACAACTCAAAACTCAACATACCTTATACCGATGTCTTCAGAAAAACTACGCCTGACAAAAAATGCGGTCAACAAGTTGCTCAGCCTGCAACAATCCAGAAATGACAACCAACCATTGCTCCTAAAAGTAACTGTAGATAGTGGTGGTTGCTCAGGATTTCAGTATCGTTTCGATCTTGTCAATGCGCCCGATCCAGAAGACCATGTGTTTGCTCAAGACGGCGTACAAGTCGCCATCGATGATGCTTCCCTTAACCTCATCCAAGGATCGGAAATTGACTACGCAGAAGAAATGATTGGATCGGCATTTGTTATTCGCAATCCAAACGCATCCTCCTCTTGTGGTTGTGGCAATTCATTTTCTTTGTAGCCTGAGTTTTGGATAAGGGAGCTGGATAATTACTGCACTAGAATAAAAACCTTCCCTTTTGCTAAACTTTGTTATATAATTTGCTTGTATGGTTCATTCTATGATCATAGAGTAAATTCTAGACTACATTAGGCTAATTTCTGTTGTTGCTCGACTTTCTCTGCAAAAGATCAAGGTAAATCTACGTTTAGTGCTCTTGGACTTGAGCGAATATAAATGCACCTTAATTTAGGTGATGTAAAAGGAGAATGATGCAATGTCAGACGGTATTGTGAAATGGTTTAATTTAAACAAAGGTTACGGATTTATTGCACCAAGTGATGGTGGTAAGGATGTGTTTGTACACATTAGTGCCCTGCAACAATCTGGTCTCAGCATGCTGGATGAAGGTCAGAAGGTAAGTTTTGAACTTTCTTCCAACAACGGCAAGACTTCAGCTACAGATATCAAACTTGTATCTTAGGTTGGATTGAATATGGCGCTGTGGCTTAATGTCTCAGCGCCGACTCAACCACCGCATCAGCTCCTCAATAGGTGCAGGTCTGGCGATCACGTAGCCCTGTCCCAAAGCACACCCCATCTTTTTCAATAGTTCGTATTGAGCTTTAGTCTCGACTCCTTCAGCTGTTACTTCCAAGTTTAACTCCTGTCCTAATAGGATTGTACTTTTAACAATTGCATCGCCTGTAGAATTTTGCCCCAACGAGCGGATAAAACTTTGATCAATTTTCAAACCATCCAGTGGCAGCTCATACAAGTAGCTCTGTGAAGCTTGTCCGGTACCAAAATCATCAATACTAACTTTCATTCCTGTGGCTCGCAATCGGCGCGCCACGTCGATAACTGCTTGAATATCTGGTGATATAGCGCTTTCAGTAATCTCAATTTCAAAATCTTTGGGCGACATGGATTCATCCTCAAATAACTGAATCAACTCTTCAAATAATTTTGGGGTATAAAAGTTCTTCACAGAGACATTGACGGCTACTCTCAAATTAAAATTTGCCTTATGCAATGTATGCAGATCTTGCACAGCCTGGCGAAACAACCAGTGCGTCAATGGGTTGATCAGAAATGTTTCTTCTGCCAGGGGTAGAAACTCACCTGGATTGATGAGACCCTTTTGCGAGTGTGGCCAGCGCACCAAAGCCTCAACCCCTACAATCTGACCTGAGGCAAAAGCCACCTTGGGTTGATAATGCAGGATCAGCTCTTGTTTTTTTATAGCTTGGTCTAAGTCGTATAACAAGCGTACATTGTACTCTCTGGTTATTTTACCTGCTTGAGCATAGTGGGCAACGTCTTGAGCGAATCCCTGAAGGGTTTGCACAGCTACCTTGGCTTTACGCACCAACTGATTCAACTCCTGATCATCCTTGGGCCACAAGGCAACACCATAGGCAAACTCTAGGTATACTGGAGCTCCTGCGGCAGTGTAGGTTTTTGCGCTTTGACCCCGAAGTGTTTCTAGCAACACGTTCAAGTTTTCTGCTCCTGGAAGTAAAACAATAAAGCCGGAGGTCTGACTATGCCCCAAACACGCAGCAAACGGTAAGATTGTTTGTAGATCTTTGGCAAGTGCTTGTAGAATTTCCTCCGTGTAGGTTGCACCCAAAGCCTGTTCAAGGTCTTGCAGATTGCGAATCTCCATGACAATTACGGCAACCTTATTGCCTTGCTGAGTCAAGGTCATGAAATCTCGTTGCAAACCCCTTAAATTAGGCAACCCAGTCATCGGGTTGGTTAGGCTTTGCTGCTCAATAATGTGAAGATACCTTCTAAAAAGATGGGATCCCATCCCGGATAGGCTGCCCATTAACACAAAAAATAGGCAACGAATTACCCAATCAAAAGTGAGTTGCTGGGTGGAGAGACTAACATCCAAGGGCATCCAGGGCCCGGTCAGCAGCCCTGCAATTAAGGCTGCCAATATACCTCCCCAAATCGAGAAAAAGAAGCCAGCAAGAATAATGGGGATGTAAAAGATATGCACAAAAGCATGTGAGGTCCCACCAGTTAGATAAACGACTCCCCCACTACTGATCAGCATGATCAAAAGACCCGTTGCGACAACCCAAATTGCCCACCCTTTTGGTTGCAACCAATTGAAAGGAGAGGCGTTGTTGAATGGCTCTGGTATTTTTGTTTTCATGGTGTCAGTATTCTAGCAGATAAATAGACGGCAAGGAAAACGGGTAACGATGGATACTCTCAGCAACTTAAAACTTATTGACCTCACCCATACAATCGCACCAAACATTCCCTGCTGGAATGGCCCTAAAAGTTGTGGATTCCAACACGAAATCAAATTGGATTATACAGATGGCAATCGTGACCCAGGATTTCGAGTGCAACAAATCACAATGCATGCTGGCATCGGTACTCACATGGACGCACCTGCCCATTGTGTTCCTGGAGGTGATTCTATTGCCGAGCTTCCTCTGGAAAATTTTTTTGCTCCTTGCTGTGTGATTGATGTCTCAGACCGTATCCATGAACGTTATAGCCTCAGCGTCGACGATATTCGGGGCTTTGAATCGCAGCATGGCAAACTTAAAGAGAATACTTTTGTCATCGTGTATACCGGTTGGGAAAAATTCTGGGGCACACCTGAAAGGTACCATAACAATTATACGTTCCCCAGTGTGTCGGAAAAGGCAGCCTTGATTTTACTGGAACGCAAAATTGTAGGACTTGGTATTGACACTTTTTCTCCCGATCGTCCTGAAGATGGCTTTCCTGTACATCAACATATCTTAGGAGCTAGAAAATACATCATCGAGAATATTGCAAACACGCGACTCCTTCCACCAACTGGTGCTTATACGTTGGCATTGCCGATCAAAACATTTGAGGGTACTGAGGCCCCCACTCGCCTGGTGGGTCTTGTGCAGTGCTAATCTAACCCAACCAAGCCAATGATAAATTTGATCAAGGCAAAAGCGATTGGCAGGATAACAAGGGCAAAGGGATTCAACTTGATTCCCATATTTTGTAGTAACATCGGAAGGACTAAGATCAATCCAATCAAAATCAACATTCCATAGCGCTCAAGCTTTGCCAGCGCCATGGCTGGTCTTTTTGGCAGTAGGCCCACAGCGACACGCCCCCCATCAAGAGGAGGAAGTGGCAGCATATTAAACACGGCTAAAATAACATTGATAAAAATAGAAAACTCCAAAGAC
The DNA here is from genome assembly GCA_039714795.1 of Pseudomonadota bacterium. Lineage (NCBI taxonomy): Bacteria > Pseudomonadati > Pseudomonadota > Pseudomonadota bacterium. The sequence continues at coordinate 4,483 of JBDLIP010000081.1, forward strand.
TTCAAAGTCAATGCAAGTGCTGGACTTGGGACAAATGGGACCGCACTGAAAGGCTCTGGCCCAAACAAACTCAATGTGAATTTAATAAACAGAGCCGATAAAAATGCCAGAAATAAGTTTGTCCCAGGGCCGGCGGCTGCCACCAACACCATATCGCGTCTGGGATTGTTCAAAGCTCGGAAATTGACCGGAACCGGCTTGGCATATCCAAAGACGAACGGCGATCCAAAAGCAATCAACATACCCGGCAGCAATACTGTACCGATTGGATCAATGTGCTTTATAGGATTAAAACTGACACGCCCTAACAGGTAAGCAGTATTGTCCCCCAATCTATGGGCTACAAATCCGTGTGCAGCTTCATGAAAAGTAATCGCAAAAAGGATGGGAACACCATAAGCGATGATGAGAGGAAGATAGTAGGTAAAAATTTCCATTAAAGAAATGTCCTTATTTTAATCAATAGATACAACCATACAAGGCAATTGTGGCGTTTTTCGCTTCAGTTGCCGGCATAGTCGCTGAGCTTGTTGTTGAGTTACAAATCGTCCGCCTTGGACACGATAGAATATCCCTTTGCGCGCCCCAAGATCGGTGCGCACAAAGCGTGGCGTTAGGCGTTTCAATTCCGGGTTGATGGTGGCCAACCGATGCCATTCTTGCCGAGCCAAGGTTGGAGTTCGCATTGCGGCCAATTGCACCCGATAGCGAGCTTTTTGCGCTGGCATCACCTTTTGTCTTTGTGGTTTTGCTGCTGGACGGGTGGGAACCATAACTTTCTGTACAACCGGTTTTGAAGGTACTGCTGGACGATGGCCAGGAATGATTGAAACGTGAGACACCTTTGCATTCGGTGAAGATTGTGTAGGTTTTTTTGCTGGCTTTGCCGGTAAAAGGGGAAAAGTTTCTTGCAATGGCGGAGCCAAATTAGGGGAGTGCTTAGAATCAAGAGGAAACTTTTCTTCAGTCCCAAAACTCTGCGTTTTTTGCACAGTTTTCACCTCAGGTTCCAAAAAAATGGGTTGCTCTGGTTTAGGTAGTAGTCGCTCTACTCTCGGTTGCGCGGCACTAGGAGCCAAGCGATTATATACCAACTTGTCTTCATGCGGAATTTGCGGCTGCTCGTCATTTTCTGGTCGAATTTTATAGGGTGTTGTTTTTGCCCTGATAAGAGGCACATTTTCAGGTGGAGCCTCTTTGCGGGCAAAGAAATAACCGGTTAACGTACACCCTAAAACAAACGCACCAAAAACCAGCAAGTTACGTTTGGTCAATACAGCTAGGATCAAACGTTGCAATAACGTATGCGGCGAGGGCTGTGGCAACGATTGAGAATGCTGGGAATCAGTCATCGTCTGCTATCGCATTTCTTCTACAGGTTTAACGCCCATCACCTCAAGTCCCGATGCAATGACGAAAGCCATAGCCTGCACTAAAGCAAACCGAGCTAAGGTTTTTTCTTGGTCGCTGGCGTACAAAAATCTCAACTCCGTTTGATCTTTGCCCTTGGTCCAAAGCGCGTGAAAAGCTGAGGCTACATTGTAGAGGTAATAAGCGATGCGGTGTGGTTCTCGCGTTTTTGCCGCCAACTCAATTTGCCGCGGCCACTGGGCTAAGAGTTTAACCAATTCAATATCTTCTTGGTTGTCCAGTAAAGCCAGGTTAGCCTTGGCAAGGTTATCTGCAGAAACCTCGAGTGTAGGAAACAATTCCTTGATATGCCGCTTGATTGAGCACGCACGCGCATGGGCATATTGCACATAAAAAACCGGATTATCCTTAGACTGCTCCAGTACTTTGGCAAAGTCAAAATCTAGCGGTACATCATTTTTGCGCGTGACCATCATAAAGCGCACCGAGTCTTTACCCACGCGTCCTACAACGTCATTGACGGCAATAAAAGTGCCGGCTCGCTTGGACATTTTGACAGGCTTACCTTTATCCATAAATTTCACCAACTGACAGAGTTGTACTTCAAACTCAACGTTTCCTTGGGAAAGAGCTTGCACCGCTGCATTGAGTCGCTTGACGTAGCCCACATGATCAGAGCCCCAGACATCAATGAGCAGTTTATAGCCTCTGCGAACTTTATCCCAGTGATAGGCAATGTCACCTGAAAAGTAGGACCAGCTGCCATCTGGTTTTCTCAAGGCGCGATCGCTATCATCACCAAAATCGGTTGAACGAAACAAAGTGAGTTCTTCTGAAACCCACTCTTCAGGTTTTTTGCCCTTAGGGGGTGGCAATGTTCCCTGGTAAATCAACCCTTGATCTTCAAGCACTTTAAAGGCTTCTTCGGTTTCACCCTGGCTAATAATTGCTTTTTCTGATGTAAATATTTCGTGATGGATCCCCAGTAGTGAAAGGTCATGACGGATCACATCCATCATTGCAGCAACAGCAAATGTACGAATAGGTTCAAGCCATTCGGATTCTGGAACCCCAACCCACTGATCAGCGTATTTTTCTGACAATGCCTGCCCCACAGGAATGAGGTAATCTCCAGGGTATTCGCCAAAATCCTGTGCATGTTGCCCCAAAGCTTCTAGATAACGTTGATACACTGAATGTGCTAAAAGATTCGCCTGGTTACCAGCATCATTGATGTAATACTCTCGGGTGACTTGATAGCCAGCTTTTTGCAAAATGGAGCCTAAGATATCAGCAGCAACCGCTCCTCGGCAATGACCAATGTGCATCGGCCCAGTGGGATTTACTGACACGTATTCAAGATTGACTGGAGTAGCTTGACCCATATCACTGTCACCGTAGCTGCAACCTTGTTTGAGAATGTTTTGCAAGCACTGCTGCCAGAACTCATCCCTAATGCGCAAGTTAACAAAGCCAGGACCTGCCACTTCTGCGGTGGTGATCTGTTCATTTTGTTGCAATTGCTGACACAACAAAGCTGCAATCTCACGGGGATTCATGCGTGCCTGCTTGGCAAGCACCATGGCTGCATTTGTGGCAATGTCTCCATGAACCGCCTCTTTAGGAGGCTCAGCTGTGACTTTCGCAAAATCTAAATCTCCAGGTAAAAATCCTTGCGTCACCAATGATTCAAGGGCGGCTATAATGACTTTGCGAAAATGGGAAAAAACATTCATGAGCATTCAATCATTGTGGTTAAATAAATTCTCCAGATTAGACAAAGAGTCTATCACAGGCCATAAAGAGAAAAAAGGTGGCAAAAGCGGTGCAATTTTGACCCCAATGCAGCAATAAGTTTTCACAAAATTCTCTGCATCTTATGCTTGGTCTGTGCTTCCATAGTTGTTATAGTACTCTCTGTTGGGGCGCTTAGCTCAGTTGGTAGAGCAGCTGACTCTTAATCAGCGGGTCACAGGTTCGAGCCCTGTAGCGCCCACCACGGTTTCCCGCTTGTACGTTAGGTTTGGAGGGAATTCAGAGGTATCTTTCGATCTCCGAAAATCTCCAAAATAGTGCCTGAATCTCGTTCTCTGGCTCCCCATATGCTACCCTTTTTTCTTGAAGGAAGAATTTGCATCTGCTATCTTGATTTTAGTGCCATATATTAAAATTGGAAAAAAGGAAATGTCAGAACAAAAAACCAATCGTGTCAAACTCACCAAACGCATTGTGGAAAGCATAACTCCAGACCCTGCAAAGCAGAAATTTCTCTGGGATACAGAAATCACTGGATTTGGTGTGCGCATTTACCCCACGGGGCGAAAGATGTATTTTTTTCAGTATCGCAACCAACATAAGACAACAAAAAAAATTAAAATTGGGGTGCATGGGAACATCACAACGGAGCAAGCTCGAGAAATGGCCAAAGAGATGGCTATTAAAGCAAGTATGGGCAAAGACCCAGCCACAGAAAATAAAGTCCAAAAAACTAGCCCCATGATGACAGATTTAGCAAAGGACTATATTGAACTTTACGCTCTGAAGGAGAAAAAACCAAAGAGTATCAAAGAAGACAAAGGCATGCTTAAAAACCACATTTTAAAAGAGTTTGCTAG
>JBDLIP010000082.1 GCA_039714795.1 Pseudomonadota bacterium
CAGAATACTCATCCGATGCTGCAAGAGTGCTTGGCTATTTGAAAGATATGCAATTATCGGATCCAGTAAGCTTTTGCAATGCAGTTCGTTCTTTAATAGAGGTATCAGAATACTCATCCGATACTGTAAGCGTGCTTGGCTATTTGAAAGATATGCAATTATCTGATCCAGTAAGCTTTTGCAATGCAGTTCGTCCTTTAATAGAGGTATTAGAATACTCATCCGATACTGTAAGCGTGCTTGGCTATTGTAAAAAAGAAGGGTTGCTTGGGATGGTACACGAGTGTCAGGTGTCAGCAATCGAAGCAGCTTTGGAAGTTGTGAACGACCCAATGACGGCACATGAAGTGGCCAAAATTATTAAAGCCATCAACAATTTGCCACTGGCAGACCCTCAAACTTTTTGTAGGGCAGCAAAACAATTTATCGTCGCCAAAGCATCTCCGTATCAAGTTATTGAAACGCTTCAGTTATTGCAGCCGATAAACCCTGATGATATCGATAAATTTTTCCAAGAAATGCAACCATTTTTTGTTGACGATGTAGGTCAATATAATATTAATAAAATTCTTGATATCAGAATTGATATGGCACAAAAGATGGATTCTGAATCGGCCTCCAGCTTATTGGCCCTGTTATCGGTGAAGGTAAACTCCCTGCTTCCAGAATCAGTCAGTCAATACAACAAAATCATTAAGTTGTTGAATATTGCAAAAGATATTCCAGCTTTAGAAATAGAAAATTACCTCCAAGCAGCCCAGACACTCGTTCCAGATTCTAGTTTAGGATCTTTTAATGATGTTCTTAAAGAAATTATCGATATTAAACCTGCTAATCTTGAAGTATTTGCTGAAATCGCCCAATATTTACTAAATCGCTCCAATACTGAAAAAACTTCATTTAACGTGACTTATCTTCTAGGAAACATGCAGTCACTCAAAGATGTTAAATCTGAGGAAGCGACCAATTTGCTTGAGGCAGCAAAAAAATGTATTAATCCTGACGTAGATGATAGGGAAGCAATAGCTATTTTTGCAGCTCTTAAGGATGTGGATGATTATCAAAGACTCAATCAAGCGGCAGAGATATTGATGGATATACCTATTTCTAGGAATATTGCTGAGTGTATTCAAATCCTCAAAGAGTATAATCAGGATGATTTGCCCCAGGATCATTTTATCCAAGTATGCCAAGCTACAAAAGAATTGGCACAGCCTTCTGCTGCAAGCGTAGATGCGATTCTTAAATTTCTTTGCGCGCTTAATCCTAAAGATATACCTGATTATTGCAAAGTGCTAGCCCAATTAAAACTGGATTCTGGAATGAACCATATTGGCTCAAAGTTAGAATTTATAAACAAAATAGAACTTTCTGAGCTTAAAAATTACAGTGAAAAAGCGATATTATTGTGTGAAAAATTAAGAAAAGATGCGGCACCTTTTCACATCATGAAGTTATTGAAAAAAAGGCAACCCGATAATCTTAATGACTTTTGTGAAGCAGCCGCAGAGTTACTAAATGAGTCCATATGCTACTTGTACGCGGATAAAATTATTGATGTACTTGATCCTGTTGATCCAAAAGGCTACCTATCGGTCAAAGTGTTGCTTAAAGATGATTCACCTGCGAGGTTGATTGGCAAATTGTTAAAGATATTACGTGATATTAGGAAAGAAGATCGAGAGTGGATTTGTGAAACTGTTGCCAAATTGAGCGAAAATGTGTCAAAAAAATATGATCCTGATGCATATACCATTTTGCAGGGAATTAAAGACATTGGCCGTGATGCTCTTGAAGGTTATCTCGAGCTACCAGAAGTTGGGAAATTGCTTGGGCAGTGCAAATTTGCCGGGAGCGTGGTGGCAGTTGTGCAAGCCGTAAATAAATTGGGTCTTGATAATTTCGGCAGTATCTATAAGGATAGCAAGTTCCTGATCCCTTGTATGAAAGATGAAAAAGAGTGGGGTGAATTGCTCCTTTTATTTGCCAAGATCCCTGATGCAAAGCGTCAAGATTTTTGTAATGCAGTAGAAACATTAGTTGCTGACAATAAATTTCATAAATGGGAAATAAGTGAATTGAAAATTATCAAAGCCCAAAGCGATTTTGCTGGGTTTTGCCAATTAGTAAAAAAATTAACCCAGCGCCAATCAAGAAGCCAATCAAGAAGTCGTTGGATAGATGACTGTTTCTCAAAGCTATTTTCCGTTATACGGTATGACAACAACCCTGATGCTATCAACGAGCTCTTTCAGGCAGCAAGCACTCTTATTGTTGAGGGGGCAAATCAGGAAGATATTAATGAATTGCTTGAGTTTCTAAAATATGAGCTACCTACCAATACTACTATTACTGAATTCTGTGCGTCAGCCAAAGAAGCAATGCCCGCTAATTTGAATGAGCAATGTCAGGTCAATAGTTGGTTTGAAAAGTTTGCACAAGCTATGTAAAATTCAGCTTAATGCCCCCATAAAAACCCTCGTATTTTCAGAAGAAAATAACTACAGTGGTCATATACTGAAGTGAAACCAAAACCTCTGTTTTCTTATACGCTCGAAGTGCTCATTTACAATTGTAAACTGCGCGCTTCTCGCTATCATTAAACTAGAGGTTTTGATTTCACGAGAGTATAATTGGCCGCATTTATGAGGATAAATAGCTTATGCAAATGGCAGACCTAATTTCAGGTAGCAAGATAGTTTTGACTGCTGGTGGCACAGGCGGTCACATGTTTCCAGCGCTGGCACTGGCGCAATCTCTTGCCAGCCGAGGCTGTCAGGTGAGTCTGGTGACGGATGAGCGGGGTGCAAAATATATCAAACAGCCTCAGGGTATCGAGATCAAAGTGTTGGATCTTTCCCGAATGAGTCAAGCTGGCCTGCGGGGCAAGCTAGGCGGTGTTGGCCAATTACTAGCTCGATTTTGGCAAATGTGGCGCTGGATGCGCAGACGCAAGCCAGATACGGTTGTGGGCTTTGGCGGATATCCAGCCTTTCCAACCCTTTTAAGTGCGGTAATACACCGCGCCTCGATCAGTTTGCATGAACAAAATGGTGTGATGGGGCGCGTTAATCGTTGGTTCATTCGTTGGGCCACCCATGTGGGGGTTTCGTTTCCAGGTACGCAAAGAATTAAGCCAAAGTACCAGCATAAAGTTCATCTGACGGGCCTGCCGGTGCGCGATAGCATCAAGCGGGCTGCACAAACGGTTTATGCTCTTCCCAAAACAGGAGAACGTTTTCGAGTTTTGGTTATAGGTGGCAGTCAAGGATCTGGCATTTTCAGCGACGTGGTGCCGCAAGCACTTGCCAAACTCAGTGATCAACAACAGGATAGATTACACGTGGTCCAGCAGTGCCGTGGAGAACATATGCTGGCAACCAAAAAAGCTTACAAAGTACTTGCTGTAACGTCTAGGCTTTCTGGATTTATCCAAGGTATCGCTTCAGAGCTGGCTAAGGCGCATTTAGTAATCACTAGGGCAGGGGCCTCAAGCACTGCTGAGCTATTAACAGTTGGCCGCCCAACGATTTTTGTTCCCTATCCTCATGCCACTGACGATCACCAAACTGCCAATGCCAAATATGCACAAAGTACCGGGATGGGTTGGTTGATCTCTCAGGAAAAATTGACTGCTGAAGTGCTGGCCAGGCATATTGGTCAACTGCTCGAGCACCCGCAACATTTGTTGGCTGCGGCAGTTTGTCTCAGGGATGTTCAGTGAAAGTAACCATTCAGCTCACACGGCCGTCATCCTGAACGCTAATTTCCCAATTCGTGCGACTTACAGTCGCACGTTCGGAAAATCAGCGTTCAGGATGACGGCCGTGTTGGTTTCACTGAACAGCCCTGGTGACGACCCGTAGGCAGAAAGACCTCTTATCCAAAACTCAGTTTAAATGGCAACTCTGTGCTGTATCATAATTGCAAGAGAGCAATGGGTACAGGCAGTGTGGGAATGTGCTGTATCATTCCTGATTGCCTTGATTTTGTTAATATTTTTCCATTGTCATATTTTAAAATTTGCTTTAAATCTTTTGTGCGCAGCTGTTGACTCCATTTGACTTCAACAGGCCAAAAACGCCCATGATCAAGGTAGGCCACATCGACCTCTCCCTCTGCCTTAATGTAATAAGTTGGATAAAAGCGCTTATAGTGTGTGGCGACACAGGCTTCCACCAGTTTTGAGCTTAATAATGGGGATTCTACCACTGTACGAATTTGTTGTTCAAAGGGATCCTTGACCGGAAACACCCACGCTTGCAGACTATGGAAAATAAATGGATCTGTAAACATAACCTTGCGCGCTTTTTTAGGCGAAGGCAACATCTTGTCCTCCTGCAAAACTTGCTGCACAAATACTGCATCCATTGATTGCAAAAGTGCTATGTAATCAGCAACAGTCATGGGGTGCTCAATAGACAAATGTTGCGCCAAAGCATTCCAGGTCACTTGGCTATTGTAGCGTTCGATAATAGCGATTAATATTTCCCTGAGATAACTTTCTTGCTTATTTCGTTTTAACATATCCCCTCGTATCCAGTCTGAATACGTCAATAATGTTGATTCAAAGATCTTTCCAGAACTGGCATAGTCATTAATAGCAGTGAGATAGCCACCATGCATAAGATAGAGGGAAAATTCTTCATAAACCGTATCAAGCATATCTGCATCTTGGGCAAAATCGTCTAAAACTTCATCCACTTTGGCTTGGCCATAACGCAGGGTGAAATATTCTTTGAAAGAAAGCGAGTATAAATGCAGATCAGGGCGGGCAAATTTTCCACGTCGCCCTGGAAAACGCATACGTGCTTCTTGAATGAGATTAAGATCCGATCCAGTTAACACCAAAACGGTTTGCTGTAAAATCCCTGCATCAGCTGCATACTTAATCGCCTTGTCCCAATCATGAATATAGGTAACTTCATCGATGGTAATAAATTTTTCCTGATCTTCTGGCATTTCTTGAATTTGTGATTGCAACAAATGATATAGCGTATGATGATCATTGATCAGCTCCCCAGAAAAATAAGCAATTGCTTTTGGTGCAACACCAGACTCAAGCAGTTGGTTCATCCATTGCTTAATCAAGGTAGATTTACCAACTTGCCGCCCTCCGCCCAAGGTATAAATTCCAGGCACAAATTTTGCCATCGTCTTGAGCAAAGCTGGGTAGTGGATATAAGTTTGCTGTTCCAGGCGATGTAATTGTGGATCGCGCACAGCAAAGCGTTCTGGTGCTTCAAGATGGGTATTGTGTGGCAGAAATCTAGGATCCATATTGCTATGGTGACCCATTATCCAAATTTAATCAATGCCCATTATCTAAATTTAGATAATGGGCATTGACGATTTTTCGGTTGGTTTGCCTGGTTTTGCCAATCGAGGGGGTAATATGATGCATTTGCCTCACCAATATATGCATAAGTCATCTTAGAAAAAACATGGAAATTGTTGTTGATTATCAAAATGCAAAAGAGCCAACTATATGATCATCGCCAATTTCTTCGTCTTGCCCATTTTTATCCGCCACATTTCCTGCTAAGGTGGCGGGCGTAAATGGAAGTGAGTACATGTTTAGTTGAGGGACCCAAATGCCACGCCGAACCAGATCAAGCAAAAAGCCAGTTAAGAAAACCAGCAAAAAACCTGCAAAGAAAACCACCCGCAGCCGTAGAAAATCTGCTGCAAAGTCGAAGAGTTTGGGGTGGCTCGGCTGGTCGCTAAAGTGGCTGGTGATTACAGGCATTTGGGGCAGTGTGGCAGCAAGCCTTTTTGTGATCTGGTTTGCCTATGATTTGCCTGATGTCAAACGCCTTAAACAAGCCACCCGTCAGCCAGGCATTAGCATTTTGGCCCAAGATGGAAGCCTAATTGCCACACACGGCGACATCTATGGCGCGCGGGTTACGGTGAAAAGCGTGCCGGATTATGTTCCCAGCGCCATACTGGCCATTGAAGATCATCGATATTATCAGCATTTTGGCGTTGATCTCCTTGGCATCTTAAGAGCTATGTGGAGCAATTACCAAGCCGGCACTGTGGTTCAAGGAGGTAGTACCATTACGCAACAACTCGCTAAGAATTTTTTGCTGTCAGAAAAAATGTATCGGCCTACAGATCGTTCTTATAGGCGCAAAATCCAAGAATTGTTGTTGGCGTTTTGGCTTGAGAAAAAGTTTTCCAAAGAACAAATCTTAAGTATTTACCTCAATCGCGTTTACCTGGGGGCAGGGGTGTTTGGAGTGGAAGCGGCGGCGCAGAAATATTTTGGCAAACGAGCCCGTAGTCTAAGCCTCTATGAAGCAGCTGTGTTGGCTGGATTGCTAAAGGCTCCTTCCAAATTATCACCAGCCAGTAATCCCGAACGAGCCGACGCCAGAGCTCAGGTCGTGTTGGATAGCATGCTAGAAGCTGGATTTATCACGCATCACCAGCGCAGCAACATTAAGGGATCCATTAAGGACATGCACCAGGCCAGGGATCGCCGCAAAATGGGGCGTTACTTTACCGATTGGATTGTAGAAACATTACCCAATTATATTGGCCCCATACATCAAGATGTAATCGTGCGAACGACACTGAACCCTAAATTGCAGCGGTTGGCAGAAACTCAGGCTAAACATATCATCGAGCAAAATAGTTCCAAATATAATGTGCATCAGGTGGCGTTGGTGGCAATGACACCGGCAGGGGCTGTCAAAGCGCTGGTGGGCGGATATGATTATTATCAAAGCCAGTTTAACCGGGCAACCCAGGCGGTACGCCAGGCGGGATCTGCCTTTAAGTTGTTTGTGTATCTGCCGGCACTGGAATTGGGGATGACTCCACAGACCCGTGTCTCTGACGGCCCGGTTCGCATTGGTAAATGGCGTCCTAGAAACTACAAATGGCAATCTCGCGGTCAGTTGACACTGACGGAAGCCATGGCCTATTCGGTGAACACTCCCTGCGTGCGTGTGGCTGCAAAAGTTGGCAAAAAGCGCATTGCTCAAGCTGCGTATCGTTTGGGAATCAAGATAAAGCAACCAAATGATTTGACCGTTTCCTTGGGAACGGGAGGGGTGACGTTGATCCAGTTGACTGGAGCTTATGCCGCAGTGGCCAATGGCGGCCTGGAGGTTAAGCCCTATGCGATTACCCAAGTGCAGGATCGTTATCGTCGAGTGCTCTACCGGCGCCAGGCAACAAATCCCCCGCGCGTGATGACGCCGCAAGTAGCCCAGCAACTCAGCCAAATGCTATCAGCCACCATGGCTTATGGAACTGGCCGGACAAAAAGGCTTCAAGCGCCTTGCGCTGGTAAGACTGGCACCACCCAGAACCATGCCGATGCTTGGTTTGTGGGCTATGCCCACCAACCTTTGTTGGTGACTGGTGTGTGGATGGGCAATGATAATCACAAGTTAATGAAAGCAGTTACAGGAGGCGGGCTGCCGGGGCAACTTTGGCATGGTTTTATGAGCAGAAATCAGATGTCTGATTTTTGAATCACTACCGTTTTACCTTGGTATTTTTTAAAAAAATTAATTCCTGATTTGGAAAGCTTCTTGTTAAGCTCATAAGAGGTAATGCCAATCATTTCATCGGTATGCACAGTAAGATCGAAACTGACCTTTGATCCGTGCACATGGATGTTTTCCAAGACCATTTGGTGTGGATTGTGCAAATTACTGATGGGACCGCCGCTGGAAGCAAAAACAACCTCAATTCCTTTTTTGCTCATGCTTTTACCAGAAAATAGTTTTTCAGGAATTGCCCGGTCAAGAGCGCTTAGCAAGCCAATTCCGATAATATAAATATATTAAGGATTATACATGGACAAAAAGAAAATGTAGACACTGCAATGCTGCGGTTTTTTTCTAGTTTGTTGCCATTAAATAGCCTCAGCGTTCATGTATTTAAACTTCCGTTAGATTTGACTAATCGACTTCACTAAAAATGGTTCTTGCTTTTTCTGGTGGCGGATTTTATTAGCGCGCATCAGAACCTGGGGGCGGGTCAAAGGTTTTCCGTCCACAAGATAAGATGAGTGCGGGCTGAATTGCAAAATGTGCTTTGGTGAGCGTTTGACCGAAACACCTTGGCTTTCTAGATACTCAATGACATCGTAAAAGGTAATCCACAAAAATACCGACTGTGCTTGTTCTTGGCGTTGTTTTTGTTGAGCTCTGGTGACTCCGGGAAAGTTAGCGTGAGCCATTTGTGTTTCTTGGCGAGCCTTGAAAATATTGTGCATGGTTGCGGCGATATTTTCCGCAGACAAATTATCTGGTTTGCTACCTGGTTTTTGCCATGGAGGTGTGGGTGGTAGGTCAAGTTGTTTAAGGTAGGTGTTTGCTTGCAGATTCAAAATGATCAAAGGCTTTGAATTCATCTTATTGATTGGACACCAGTAGGTTGGTAGCTT
>JBDLIP010000083.1 GCA_039714795.1 Pseudomonadota bacterium
CAGAAAATAATGAGCAAAACGATAGACAGACTAGGACAACTCCAATCCCTGCTAGAAAACCTGATTTTGGGCCTAGAGGAGTATCAAACTGGGATCCAGACACCAGTGGTTGGGACTCTCAACAGTTTGTACCTCAGGTAAATTTGTCAGAGGAATTTAGCATACCACGCACCCAAAGCGCACAACACGCGCTTCAACCTCAACCAAATCTTGAAACAAGAGGTCGTATGTCCGTAAGAGAGCAGCCTGCGCCTCAACGAAATGTTAGTCCTACTCGTCTTCCAGATACTTATTTTGAACAAGGCGTTCAAGGAGTAACCTCTGAAATTGGCACATGGACCACAGCTAAAGATCAATTGCTTGCAGGTGATATGAGCTCCAAAACCCTGAGCCGTACAGCCGGATATGGTGCACTTGAAGGTTTATCCTACGCGCATCAAGGATTGGATGCCGTTACTCTGGGTTTATGGTCAGAGGCTGGTGATGCGATTGAATACCTTTCAGATGGTGTCCGTACTGGAATTCGTCGTGGTACTCGTTGGGTTACAGGAGATCAAAGACTGGGGCAAAACGCCGGCGACTATGTTTACGCAGCACTTTCCATTGTTGGTCCCAAAAAATTCTTAGCCCCTGTGGAGATTGCCAAAAAAAGTCAAACTCTTAGCAAAGTTGCTCGAGCCGGGCAAAAATTAGCTTCTGCCACCAAGCCCAAAGCAGCAAAAGCCACTAAAATTTCTAAAAATTTGCCTTCTAAAAAACCAACTGCTTGGAGGATGCAAACTTCAGGAAAGGTCAAACTTGAAGCTTTGGATTTGAATGGAATGTGGAATAAGTCCATGCGAGGCGGCTCTGCTGGTTTTGGGAAGGTGCCGGTTAGCCCGAATGTGAATATTCGAGGTGTGCAACTGGGGTCGAGGAATTCTCGCTTGCAACCTTGGACAGTGCGACCAGGTCAAGAGTGGAAGATGAAAATAGTTGGACGTGGACAAAGGACAAAAACTCCAGGACATGCCCTGGAATCTTATAAAATAGCAATTCGCGAGGCCAAGAAACCCCAAACACAAACTGTATTGTTGGATAAAGGTGTTAATAGAGCTTTACCTGAGAATATTAGACCTAACAGACGTCCTGATGTGTTGGTTGTGCAAAAAAATCAGAAGATTAATCAGCATGAGGTGCAGAGTATATCGGATCGTCCCAATGATTTAATGGCAAGAATGGACGATACTCGTTCTAGGTTTCCAAAAGACCTGCGAGGAGAGAATAAACTACATAAAATTCCAGGAGTTGAATATCCACATGGTTAATGACACACTACCCGGCCCTTTGGGCAATGCAATTGCTTTACATGAGTTTAGAACAGAAGATTTTACTCTCAAAGATTGGTTTTTTTACACAGAACAATGGTTTGAGAAACACAATTTGACTCCTAATAAAATGGGATTTGATGCCCCCTATGGGTCCAGGGGACGTAGTTCTATTGGCTATAAATATGGTAAAAAACGTCTGATAGAAAATAATTTTGCAGATGTCACAGGGATATCAATAATGGCAAATCCCAGTGTGGCCCCTAAAAACAACTTGCTTGCTATTGCCGAGGCGATTGCGTATCTGAAGGAAAATAACCGTTCAACCCTCGTTATGTGTTGGAGTGACCGAGTACAAGAGTTTATTAAAGGTTATTTAGAAAGCTTTATTACAGAGTTAAACCAGTTTGTTAGTCCTAGGTATGGTTATTGCTTCCAAAGACGGTTTGCCCACAGCCCTACTTTTTATACTGTTGGTATTATAGGTTGCGAGGGAGAAGATGAGCCCTCAGAAGAAGAGGAAAGAGAAATCACAAAATGGGGTAATGAATTCAGCTATTCAGATGGCACCTACAAAGCAGGAGATCTCCGTGATATCTACCCTCTCAACATCCTCACTCAACCACACCTTGACCGAGACGTTTATGGACAAAGTTTAAAAGATTGGATAGAGTCTTCTCCTGAGCATGGAGATCTCAAAAAACTTACGGATACGCTTTGGTCGTGGTGGGTTCCCAAGGAGAAAATACAATCCGTTCGTGAAGAACTGAGCAATACCGGGATTATTTTGTGTATGCAAATTGAGGACGAAGAGACAGAAATAAAATCAGATGACAAACTTGATCTTTCAGGTTCTAACTTGGATCCTTTTGGAGTATCACATCTGTATACTAAATAAATAGGGTTTGTCATGATTATACTGAAGCTGAATCAAAAAGTTGGTTTTCTGCAATCCTTGATACATCGACTGCCAGGAAATTTGTACAACTTTTTGTCAAAGTAAAAATTGTTTAATAGGAGGTGAAAAATGAACTATATATGACCTGACTTTGTTTAATTATTTTTTGTGTACTAATTATGTTTGACAACATTTAAAATTAATTATGAAAGGTAGAACGAATGAAAAAATCTATTCTCGTATTAAGTATGTCTTGTTTGCTTGTGTTAGCAGGCTGTGGAGGCTCCGGCCGCACAATGGTTCTAAATAAACCAACAGAAAGACACATGGCTAAAAGCTATAACCTTGTGGAGGGTGATTCCACAGTCGATTGTGACGTATCAGTTAAAAAATTATTTGAACAAGAGATCAATAAGGGCCTTGCTGATGCTCATATGGCCAAAGGCCAAGATCTGAAAATTGAATATCGTTTTATTCAGTTCAATGAAGGGAGTCGTTTAGCTAGGTACGCATCTCGTGGTATTGGGGATACTGGTGAAGGAGAAATGACTGTGGAAGTTATATTTAAGGATAAGGACAACAAAGAATTAAACAAACTTCACGTAGGCGGAAAAGTTTCATCAGGTTTCCTCGGGGGATCTTTTGATAATGCTGTTGAATTATCCGCACAACAAGTTGTTAAGTACGTTGTAGCAAATTTCAAAAGCGTTGCATAACTTGATGCAAGAGGACCACCGGCTTTGAGCTGGTGGTCTAAGAAACTAGATGCGTTCTAAAGTTTACAAATTACTCCTCTTTACCAGTCAATTCATACTGCTTACTTATCTGCAGTTAATATTAGCTCCTGCATATGCTGCAATTTATCCACCAGAACTTGAAGAGACTTTGCCGAAACCTCAAGCATATCAGTGCATGCACCTAAAATCGTGTGACGGTACATATTTTGAAATACACAGCCAGCTAAACTACTTTGACCGGCTTGAGGCCTCGCCAGATAAAATTGACGCCGCGCAAATCATTCAGGAGCAGTTGCAAGAAGTGCATGAAAAGAAAGGTCATGCATTTACTGCGCCCTTAGGCACAATGCTGACTTTGTACAATCAGATGCAGCAGTTAGGTCAAGCGATTGATGAATTATCAGCAGGCAGAGAACAACAGAGCAAAGCAGCCGCAGAAAATACCGAGGAACAAGAGGCAACGTCTGCTGCCACAAATACCAGGGCTAAAAATACCAGGGCTAAAAACCCAAAAGCCAATCAAGCAAAGTCAGTAACCAAGTCTGGTGCAGGTTTTAACCCGATCAATATACTGGTTGAATCCACGCCGCTGCTCAATATTGCAGGCACCATTTTTAAAGCCGTTGCCGATAGTTTGAGTGCTTCTGAAAGCAAGACCAAGGCTGAAAACCCACAAGAGGGTTTGCAGACAGAGGCAGGGGCAAATACACATGCAACCGAGACACGCTCGCCAAGAGGCGGAACGCAGGCAGGCACCTTTGAAGGTGCCTCCACCGGGACTGCTACAGACTCTGGTGCAGGTTCAGGGGCCGGGAGTGGCTTTGCGAGCCAACCCCCCGTCAGCGGTAACACATCGCCTGCTGGTGGTGGTCTTGGCGGTACAAGTGGCGGTGCAGGTGATCCAACCCCTGCTGCTGAGTCCGTCAGCCAAGCCTTTACCCCTGCAACACAGCCCTCGACCCTCTCTTCAGCAGAGCTGGGTTCAAACGGACGAGGTGTGTTTACTGGTATTGTTCCAGAAAATAATGAGCAAAACGATAGACAGACTAGGACAACTCCAATCCCTGCTAGAAAACCTGACTTGAGTTCTCGAGGTGTATCAAACTGGGATCCAGACACCAGTGGTTGGGACTCTCAACAGTTTGTACCTCAGGTAAATTTGTCAGAGGAATTTAGCATACCACGCACCCAAAGCGCACAACACGCGCTTCAACCTCAACCAAATTTTGAAACAAGAGGTCGTACAACCGTAAGAGGGCAGCCTGCGCCTCAACGAAATGGTAGCCCGCCTCGTCTTCCAGATACTGGCTTTGAACAATTGATGCAGGGAACAACAAATGAAATTGGCAATTGGTCTGTCGCCAAAGATCGATTGTTAGCCGGTGAAATTAACGCTAAAAATATTGCGCGCACAGCAGGCTATTGTGCCCTTGAACATATTGCTTCCGAAAGTCAAAAACTTGATACGTTAACGTTCGGTTTGTGGTCAAAGTTTGGAGAAGGAGTTGAGTATGTTTCAGATATTGGACGCACCTACATCCGGCGCGGTACCAGGTGGGCTACAGGAGATCAAAGACTGGGGCAAAATGCCGGTGACTATGTTTACGCAGCACTTTCCGTTGTTGGTCCCAAAAAATTCTTAGCCCCTGTGGAGATTGCCAAAAAAAGTCAAACTCTTATCAAAGTTGCTCGAGTTGGGCAAAAACTCAATCCAGTTTCCAAGGCTCCAAAAGCCACTAAGGTCCCTAAAAACCTCCCTTCTCAGAAAGCAACTGCTTGGAGGATGAAGACTTCAGGAAAAGTCAAACTTGAAGCTTTGGACCTGAATGGATTGTGGAGCAAAAGCATGCGAGGCGGCTCTGCTGGTTCTAAGGCAAAAGATAGCACTAAGGTACATAGAAATTCTCTCCAATATCAGGGGGAAACTCATGTGTATAGTATTAGAAACGTATCAAGGAGATACAATGCAAAAATTGGGGAAAGTACACAGGGCTATAGAAAGAGAGATGGTGCTTCAAAACGTGCAGAACAGCAGGCAAGAAAATTCAGACGTGAAACCGGAGATGTATACGTAACCAGAATACGCCAAAAATATCTTAATAAAAAAGACGCTAAAGTGGGTGAAACTAAGAGAATTGAAACTGTAAGAAAACTTTACGGTAACAAAGCTTTACCTGGAAATAAGAACAATCATTAAGCTGGAGAAGATAATGGGTCACAATAGAAAATTTGTACCATCAGGTATTGCCATTGTTGAAGAGAGAATGCAAAATGTTGGAAATTCTCTGGTAAAATTGCAAAACAAAATTGAAGAGGATATTGTAAATTCATCATATCTAGATGGTGCACCTTTTACTTGGATTGGGATGAATATCCGTTTTGGGCACAAGAATAAAAGGGCTCCTTGGTATCAGGGATTGAGTAAGAAATATGGTGATTTAACCATTGCCATAGAGATTAACGCTGATATTCTTATTTGGGCAGATCGCAATAATGTATCAATGTTAGACGATATATTCACTATTGCAGCACTAGAAGCTTTGATACACGTCGGAAAGAAATACCACCTAAAAACGAAAATGCTGGAAAAAGAACGCAGTCAGTATAGAGATATTCCGAATTCATTAGATGAAATTCGCAATCTTGATTCCTTAAAGCTTTAAAGTTATTATAGCAGTGGATATTCTTGGGACCTTTAAGTACATCGCGTGGTTGAGAATAAATACTTAACATAGTCTTTGATTTTGAACTAATTTTTTTTTAACGTACAAGATGCGGTTGTTGGATATTGTTCGGAGAAAATGGACGAATCAAATTATTGTAATTGCTCAACCGGGGGTTCAAGGAATCCAGGATCTATGCGGGTTTGATCGTTTTCCTTGGCTGATGGAAAATTTTCATCCGAATAAAAGTAAGGGGGTTCTAGACCCCGGTTGAGCAATTACAAATTATTTTCCAGTGGGAGTGGCTGAAAAAAGTTGCAAATATAGGCTAATAATTGTAACCTGTGCTCTAATTTTACATTAGGTAGATTCAACCATTGATATCAGATTGGACGATCAAATGAAAATAAATACCGATAAAATAAATAATTTTATCCAGGAGCTTAGTAACAAAGAACGGTGTTTTTATAAGTTAGGCCTGGGGTCATTTTTTGGAGAATTAATCGATCCTAACTTCAATCCCGAAACTGACGATCTGGATACCGACGACATTGAAGAATGCCTGAATGACCAGCAGCAAATGTGTCTTTACCCGGTTGCTTTGGAGTTTTTTTTGTCCAATGATTACCCCGACCCTGAAACTGAGGATTTGTGGAATGCGATTGATGCATTTATTAAAAGGTGTGGTAACGCCCTGACCACGGATGAAAAAAAATACTATCAGGGAATGCGGTCGTCCTATATGAGCTTATACGAGGTGGTTGATATTGATGTTGGTAAATCATTGACCTTGCGAGACATGATGCAAGGCAATTCTGCACCAATCAAAGTTTTAGAAAACAAAGCCACGCAGCATATTGCAAAGTGGGATGTTTTAGGTGTTCGATTGGTTAAAATGGGCAAGCGATACGTTTTAGCTGGCGGTTTGTTGCTCTTGGAAAAGGATTGCATTGATGATCTGATTGAGAACATAAAAAGAATAGATGCAGCTGTAATGCAAAGGCTTGGTACTCAGGATGACGCAGCTTACACAGAGCTTATGCTGAAAAAGTTATGGGTAAAACTGATTGCAGAATATTGGCTTGAATTTAGTATGCAGCCAGATCAAGAAACACAGCTGTTTAATAGAGATGGTGATAATTTCAAGCTATGCACAATGACTTTTCCCCTTAAAGCTGCTGCCAGTAAAGTTGCAGCAAAGCTCAACTCACTTGAGAAGCTTAAGATTGATGATGAAGACCGGCATTGGATATGGGTGGAAGAGGGTCATCCGCATAACGATAGTTTTGAAGAGAAGGAAGATAGCGACAATAAAAAAGTGTTTGTGGATACGAAAATCCAAGCATGGGACGGTGCTGCGGTCTATAATCTTTATGCTGACTTTAAGCTTAAAAATAAGCAGCTTATTGTGGAGGTGAACTCGGAACAACGGGCGACAATAGTAGAGTTTTTTCTCAAAGAAAATCTCGGAAAGATGATCGCAGAACCAGAACTTGACATTCAGTTGCCGGAGAGAATTTCAGAGATTGCAAACAAAGAGCCGGGTTCAGAAGCTCGAGGTGTATCTGAAGCAGAAATCGCTGTTGTTCATGCAATGATGGATCAGCATTACCGGCAATGGATTGATAGCAAGCTTCCTGTTTTGGATAATAAATCGCCTCGTGCAATGGTTAAAACAAAGGAAGGTCGAAAAACCGTAATATCTCTCCTAAAAGAGCTCGAGAATCTTGAAGACAGAAATGCCAAAACGACTCCTGAACAAAAGTATGATTTTGGCTGGCTTTTTGAAGAATTGGGTATCAAATCCAGTGAATTGTAGCACAATTCATTGCTAGTTTAATTTTGTAAATCAGCGCTGTCAACGTGATGGGGCACTGTACCAGTTCTATTCCAAACTTCTCTAAAGCCGTCCTAAATTTGTCCAACGTATCGCACAAAAATGATTCCTATTCAGTGGGTACCAAGCTTTTAGCCGATATGCTTCTTTCCTGGTAGAGTTTGTTTCAATGGCAGGCTATCCCTTATGCCACCAGAAAACTTGGTTTGGGGGAGATGTGGAATAGAACTGGTACAGTGCCACACACACTCTAGCCGGAAAGGTACTGTAAAGCTGCAAGCAAGAGATAAGTGGCGCCATCAAGCGCCACTTTCTCAATTGCTAGCTTAAGTTGCTTTGTTCAAAGTTGGCATGGGTAGAGGAGGATGCACATGCGATCCTATAGGATGCAGTATGCCAAAATCTTCAGAGATCACAATCCAGGAGGGTCCAGAATCTTCCAAAGCTGGTTCAAACTTTCCCAAGACAAACACCAGTTTGCCTGCCAGCAAGCAACTTGCTGCGTATTCCACAAATGATTGATTTTCGACAGAAACGCGGTATTTAAAAAAATGCTTACTGCCGGCTATGGGAGTGAGCAGAGTAAAGGTAGCCAATCGTTCATTCTTGTCCTTGAAGACAACATTAACGTCTTCTTCAAGCCGGCCAACAAGGCAGAGGTGGTTGCAAAAATACATAAGTTTCTCCTTTTTCTAAAAGTTATTGCACAAACCA